>SSTA01000020.1 GCA_009469685.1 Azonexaceae bacterium
CTCGGGAAGGAGTTCGGCGATGGGGACAGAACCAAAGATTTGCCGTGCCAAATCGGTGCAATCCGACCCGCGGGAAGCCGTACAGGAATTCTTCGCCGGTGTTTCCCAGGCGGACATGGGGCTGGTGATCTTCTTTTGTTCCAGCCACTACGATCTGGACGTCGTCGCTGAGGAATTCAATCGCCTTTTCCCGGGCATTCAGCTCGTCGGCTGCACCACAGCGGGCGAGATCGGAGCCGGGGGCTACTCCAACCACAGTCTGGTTGGTGCCAGTTTCAATCGGGCTGCCGCCACGGCGATCAGTTGCCGCATGGAACCGCTCCAGAATTTTGACATGTCCTCGGGTCACGACGCGGCGGCAGCACTTTGGGGGCGACTGCGGAACGAGGCGGCGTCGGCATCGTCGCGCAATACCTTTGCCCTGCTCCTGATCGACGGCCTGTCGGTGCGGGAAGAACAGGTGGTGCGGGCTGTCCAGAGCGGTCTCGGCGGCATGTCGCTGATCGGCGGCTCGGCCGGGGACGATCTCAAATTCGAGCGGACTTGGGTCTACCACGAAGCTGCGTTCCATTCGGACGCGGCGGTCCTGCTTCTGGTTCATACGCCGCTGCCCTTCCTGGCGTTCAAGACCCAGCACTTCGCCAGCGAGGAAGACCGGCTGGTGGTCACGGAAGCCGATGTCACCCACCGTGTGGTCAAGGAAATCAACGGGCTTCCCGCCGCCGAGGAGTATGCCCGAGTGGTGGGGTTGGACGTGGAGATGCTCAATTCCGACCATTTCGCGTCCTCCCCGGTGGTCGTCGTCATGGATGGAACCGATTATGTCCGCTCGATCCAGCGGGCCAATCCCGACGGGACGCTCACGTTCTACTGCGCAATCGATGAGGGGTTGGTCCTGCGGGTGGCGCGGGGGAAGGATTTGCTGGGCAACCTCGAGCAGGCCCTAGAAAATGTCCGCAAAGACGTGGGTTCCCCCCAACTGATCCTGGGCTGCGACTGCATTCTGCGCAATCTTGAAATTACCCAAACGGGATTGAAAGAAACCGTCGGCAAGCTCCTGGACGATAACAACACGGTAGGGTTCAGCACCTATGGCGAGCAATACGGCGGCGTCCATGTCAATCAGACCTTCACCGCCATCGCCATCGGAGCCCATCATGGCTGAAGGCGGAGCGACCCCAGTCGTTCCCGACGACACTGAAACCCTGCAGCGTGAGGTGCGGCGCCTGAACAAAGTGGTCGCAGCCCTGATGAATCGTGCCGAGCGGGACATGAGCGCCCGCACCAGCGATTTCGCCCTGTTCCAGACGACGGTCAGCCTGGAGGCGGAAATCCGGCGGCGCACCCAGGAGCTCGAGGCCGCACTGCACGAGAACGAAAAGGTCAATCGCGCCCTCGCCCGGGAGAAGGAAGAGCAGCGCGAGCTCATCAAGAAGCTCGAAGAAGCCCACAACCAGTTGCTGCAGTCCGAGAAGCTCGCCTCGATCGGCCAGCTGGCGGCGGGCGTCGCGCACGAGATCAACAATCCCATCGGCTTCGTCAATTCCAACCTGGGTACCCTCAAGGCTTACGTGGGGTCTATCCTGGACTTGGTGGATGGCATCAACGGCGCGGTGAATCCGCTACTGGCCGCCCATGCCGACCTGCGTGCGGAATTGGAGAAGCTCAAAAAGGCGGCGGATTTCGATTACGTTCGCGACGACATCGGGAACCTGATCAGCGAATCGATCGATGGCACCGCCCGGGTGCGCAAAATTGTCCAGGACTTGCGGGATTTTTCCCGCACCGGAGAAGTGGAAATGGAATGGGTCGATCTCCATGCCGGCCTCGACAGCACCCTCAACGTGGTTTGGAACGAGATCAAGTACAAGGCCGAGGTGGACAAGTGCTACGGCCAGTTGCCTCTGGTCGAATGTCGTCCTTCGCAAATCAATCAGGTCTTCATGAATCTTTTGGTCAATGCCGCCCAGGCCATTCCCGAGCGGGGACGCATCACCATCTCCACGGGAGCGCAGGACGGCCAGGTCTGGGTGTCGATACGCGATACGGGGGCGGGTATTCCAGCCGCGATCCGCGACCGCATCTTTGACCCCTTTTTCACCACCAAGCCCGTGGGCAAGGGGACCGGGCTGGGCCTTTCCGTCTCCTACGGCATCATCGAGAAGCACGGCGGGAGGATAGACCTGGACACCACTCCCGGCGAAGGGACGACCTTTACCGTGCGCTTGCCGGTTTCCCAGGCTCACTAGACCACCCGATCCTACGGCGCCGAGTCCATGTCAAGCGACAATCTTCAGAACCGCGCCGAAGGCACCCGCCCGGGCCAGTCGGCGACGCCGGTCGCCGATCTTGGTCTCGCGGGTCGCAGTCTCCCGCCGGTGACGGCAATTCTCGACGCTTGCCCGGCCGCGATCGCGATCACCGATCGTTCGGGAGTCATCCTCCATGGAAATGCCGGCTGGAAAAAGGAAAATCCAGGCCTGGGGGCAGGGATCGATTATTCCTCGGCATCCCGGGATCTGTACGCTTCCGACGAGGGCCACGACCTCGACGTTCCTGGTCTCCTTACGGCGATCATTTCCGGTCAACGGGAAGCGGTGACTTTCGTCTTCGCCCGCGAGCGAGCCGGCCAGCGCAGCTGGTTCAGAATCGATCTGGCGGCATGGCAATATGCCGACGGCCGCGGCGCGGTGATCGTCCAGAACGACGTCACGGACACGGTGCTTGCCGAACAACGCCTATTCAAACTTGCCCATTTCGATGGCCTGACCGGACTGCCGAACCGTGCGCTCTTCCTTGATCGGCTGCGCAGCGCGATTCTGCGTTCCCGGCGCTATGACCACAAGCTGGCGGTGGTCTTCGCCGATCTGGACAAGTTCAGAGGCATCAACGACACCCTGGGGCATGAGGCGGGGGATCAGCTGCTGCGGGAAGTGTCCCGGCGGCTGGGGGATTGTCTGCGCAAGAGCGACACCCTGGCGCGCGTCGGGGGCAATGAATTCGCTTTCGTGGTACAGGATATCCACGATGCAGCCGAGGCAGGGCTGATCGCGAGGAAACTCCTCAATGCCATGAAGAGTCCCTTCAGCATCGAAGAGGGGGAGATCTACGGCTCAGTGAGCCTGGGGGTCGCCCTCTTTCCGATGGATGGCGAGGAGGCCGAGGAGCTCATGCAAGGCGCCGTCAAGGCGATGGATAGGGCCAAGGAAATGGGGGGCTCGGGATTCCAGTTCTTCACCCCGGAACTGAATGCCCGCAATGCCGAGCAACTCAAGCGCGACAACGAATTGCGCGCGGCATTGGCAAACCGGGAATTCGTCGTCTACTACCAACCCAAGTTGAGCTGCCTGAGCGGAGCCATCGTCGGCGCCGAGGCTCTCGTCCGCTGGCAGCATCCGCAGCGGGGACTGGTCGCGCCGGGCGAATTCATCCCGGCTCTGGAGGAACTGAACCTCATCGAGGAACTGGGCAACTGGGTTCTCACCGAGGCCTGCCGACAAGTGCGTGTCTGGCAGGAGAGCGGAGTCGAGTGCCCCGTCGTCGCGGTCAATCTCTCGGCAAGGCAGTTCGACGGCGGCGAGCTGGTCGAACGGGTCCGCGAGGTCATCGCCAATCAAGGCATCGCCGCCGACCGTCTCGAACTCGAGTTGACCGAGAGTCTGCTCATGCGCGACGTCGATCAGGTGGTCAGGACCCTTTCCGAATTGCGCCGCATCGGGGTACGGCTGTCGGTGGACGATTTCGGAACCGGATATTCGAGTCTTGCCTACCTCAAGCAATTTCCCCTCGACGCCGTGAAGGTGGATCGCTCGTTCATCCGCGACATCACCGCCGATCCGGATGACGCTTCGATCACCCGGGCGGTCATTACCATGGCCCATCAATTGAAACTCAAGGTGGTTGCCGAGGGCGTCGAAACCGCCGGGCAGCTTGCCCTCCTCGCCACGAATCAGTGCGACGAAATCCAGGGGTATTTTTTCAGCCGTCCGGTTCCCGCCGAGGAAATGGCGACCATGCTGCGGGAAAAGCGGCAACTGCCGTCCGAACTGTTGCGGGCGGGACAGCGGCAGCGCACCATCCTCATCGTCGATGACGAAGAAAACATCATCGCGTCCCTGCGCCGACTGCTGCGGCGCGACGGGTATCGCATCCTTTACACGACAAGCGCGGCGGAAGGATTGGAGATTCTGGCCAAGAATGACGTCGACGTAGTGCTGTCCGATCAGCGCATGCCGGGCATGACCGGGGTCGAGTTTCTGCGCCGTGCCAAGACCATACACCCCGGGACCATCCGCATGGTCTTGTCGGGATACACCGATCTCCAGTCGGTGACGGATGCGATCAACGAGGGGGCAATCTACAAGTTTCTCACCAAGCCGTGGGATGACGACCAATTGCGGCACAACATCGAGGAAGCCTTCCGCCAGAAGGAACTCGCCGACGACAATCGGCGGCTGGGCAACGAACTCCAGGCGGCCAACGCCGAGCTGGCCCGCACCAACGAACAACTCAGCGGCCTGCTCAAGTCCAAGGAGGAGCGCATCGTCCGTGACGAAGCCCTGGTCGGCATGACCCAGGAGGTTCTCCAGCAGGTGGCCATCCCGATCATCGGCATCGATCAGGACGGCGTGATCGTGTTTGCCAATGGGGAGGCGAGTGCGGTGCTCGGTCCGGAAGGATGCTCGTTCGGGTCCCGTGCAGTCGATTGCCTGCCGGCGGAACTCACAGGCCTTTTCGAGCGCTCCTTCGGCGAAGAATTGTCGTGGCGGGCGGGCACGCGCAGCTATCGAGCCTTGATGCGGCCCATGACGCGCCGGCCCGACGCGCGAGGTGC
>SSTA01000159.1 GCA_009469685.1 Azonexaceae bacterium
AAAACCTTCGTCGCCGCGAAGCAGGTGGAGGAAGCATCGGAGCAGCAGTCGGCAGCCGCGTCCAGCATCGCCGCCAGCATCGAGGAACTGTCGGTGAGCATCGCCCAAGTGGCGACCCGCGCGTCGGATGTGCGGGAAACGTCGAACCGCGCGGAAAAACTGGCCGGCGAGGGAGCCCTGGTCGTGGGGAATGCTCTCGAAGCCATGAGCACTATCGCCACCATTGCCAAGGAATCCTCGGAAAGCCTGAACGCCCTGTCGGCCCGGTCGCAGGAGATCGACAGCGTGGTCTCGGTCATCCGCGAGATCGCCGATCAGACCAACCTGCTGGCGCTGAACGCTGCCATCGAAGCCGCACGGGCCGGGGAATCCGGCCGCGGCTTCGCCGTGGTCGCCGATGAGGTGCGCAAACTCGCTGAACGGACCGCCACGTCTACCGTGGAAATTTCGCGCATCGTGGGCGATTTGCGCACCGGCCTTTCAGATTCGACCAGCCGCATGGATGAAGGCGTCTCCCGGGTCAAGGAAGGTTTGGTCCTCGCCACATCGGCGCGGCAAGCGATTCAGGACATGCGGCAGAGCGCCCAAAACGTCGGCGAAGCGGTGTCCGAGATCACCGTGGCGGTCAACGAACAGCGTGCCGCCAGCCAGGAAATCGCCCAGCAGGTCGAGCAAGTCGCCAGCGCGATCCAGTCCAACCTCGTCCAGGTCCAGGCCGCTTCGGGAGCCGCCGAGGATATGAGCGTCGAGGCCCAACGCCTACTCCTGACCGCACAACGCTTCTCGTAAGCGCTGCCGCCAACTGGGAAGCCCTCCCGCGCGATGCGCGAAGGGGCGGGTCCCTCCCTCGCTTTCACCCAAGCTCCCGGCCGGAACCCCTGGCGTTTTCGGCGAAGCACCCGAGTTTGGTCCGCAGACGATGAATCCCGGAGCCCACTGCACTGGGCGAGAGAGGGGCAAATGCTCTTGCCGCCGCGGAATCCTATCGGGGATTTTGTGGCTCGCTTAACCCCTTTTTCGGACTCTGCGCGTTTACCGGCAGCAATACCACTCGTTCAAGGAGTTTTCATGAAGCGACTTGCTACCGCCCTGGGCATTGCCCTGGCCAGCGCCACTGCCCAAGCCTTTTGCGGATTCTACGTCGGCAAGGCCGACGCCAATCTGTTCAATGAAGCGTCCCAGGTCATCGTCGTACGCGACGGCGACAAGACCGTGGTCAGCATGCTCAACGATTTCAAGGGAGACCTCAAGGAATTCGCCGTCGTCGTTCCGGTACCGACTGTCCTCCAAAAGGGTCAGGTCCACGTCGGCGAGAAAAAGCTCTTCGACCGCTTGGATGCCTACTCCGCTCCGCGACTCGCCGAATACTACGACCCCAATCCCTGCGACCGTCGGCTCTACGAGAGGATGCGCAAGGATATGGCGATGGCCGCCGCGCCTGCATCAGCCGCTGCCCCGGCCCCCGCCAAGGCGCTTGGCGTCACCGTGGAAGCCAGCTTCTCGGTGGGCGAGTACGACATCGTGATCCTCTCCGCCACCCAGTCCGACGGTCTGGAAACCTGGCTCACCCAGTCCGGCTATCGCATTCCCAAGAATGCCGCCAAGGCCCTCGCGCCCTACATCCGGCAGAACATGAAGTTCTTTGTCGCCAAGGTGAATCTGGCCGAGCAGGCCAAGACCGGCTTCCAGATGCTGCGTCCGCTCCAGTTCGCCTACGAATCCGAGAAATTCATGCTCCCCATCCGCCTGGGCATGGCCAATGCCAGCGGACCCCAGGATCTCATCGCCTACATGCTGACCAGGAACGGCCGGGTGGAGACGACCAATTACCGCACGGTCAAGCTGCCCGCCAATATGGATCTCCCCGTCTTCCTCAAGCAGGGCGACGAATTCCGCAATTTCTACAAAGCGATGTTCGGCGAACAGGCGAAAAAGGAGGGCTACCGGGTGGCCTTCACCGAATACTTCTGGGACATGAGTTGGTGCGATCCCTGTGCCGCCGATCCGCTGTCGCCGGAGGAATTGCGCCAGGCGGGAGTCTTCTGGATGGTGCCCCCCAACCCAGGCTCCGCAGCGCCTGCGCCCTCGATCCTGCCCCGCGGTCCAATTCCGGGCGGAGGTGCCCAGCCGGTAATGCTGACCCGAATGCACATCCGCTACACCCCGGAGACCTTCCCGGAAGACCTGATGTTCCAGGAAACCAAGGACCGCCAGAATTTCCAGACCCGCTACGTCCTGCGCCATCCGGCCAAGGTCGCCCCCGAGGCCTGCCCGGAGGCCAAGGCCTATCTGGAAGGGGTCGCCCGTCGCCAGGAGCAGGAAGCCCAGCAACTGGCCAGCCTCACCGGCGGCGACATCGACGCCATCCGGCGCAAACTCGACCTGCCGCCGGCTCCAACGCAAAGACCCTGGTGGGAGGGATTGTGGAAATGAGCCTCCGTAAGATCAAGGTCAAGTCCTTTTATGGGCTGCCCCGTCCGTGGGGGCGTGGATTGAAACCGGATCCGCGCCTATTCCAGATCGCCTTCCAGGCCACGCTCCTGACCGTGGGCGCGCTGCTACGCGACTTCAGCCTGCTGCCGGCGCAGATGGCGTTAGGCATCGCCGCCGCCACGGCAACCCAGGCCTTCTGGATTCGCATCCTGAACCTCAGGGGCGTCGGTTACCTCAGCCCAATCATCACGGGCTTGGGGCTTTCCTTGTTGCTGCGGGCCGATTCCCTCTGGCTACACCCACTGATCGCCTGCCTCGCCATCAGCGGCAAATTCTTACTGCGGGTGCGGGGCAAACACGTCTTCAACCCGGCCAATTTCGGAGTCGGCATCGCCTTGCTCTTCCTGCCCGGCACCTGGGTATCCCCGGGGCAGTGGGGCAACGACCTGGGTCTGGGCGTTCTCCTGGTGGCGCTGGGCGCGACGGTGGCGAGCCGGTCGCGGCGCGACGACGCGGCGTGGCTTTTTCTGGGGACTTTCTTGGGGATCTCTGCCCTGCGCCTGCTGCTCCTTGGCTATTCGCTGCAACGGGGCTGGGAAATCCTCTGCCATCAAGCCTTGAACGGTGCCCTGCTGCTCTTCGCCTTCTTCATGATCTCGGACCCCATGACCCTGCCCGACCACCCCATGGCCCGCCGTCTGCATGTGGTGCTGGTCGCGATGGGAGCGTCGGCATGGCAGTTCCTCCTCTTTCGCCCGAGCGGGCCGCTGTGGGCGCTGCTGGTCCTCGCCCCCCTTGTGCCGCTCTGGGATTTCCTCTGGCCTTACAAGAAATATCAATGGGATAGCAACACTCCGTTACAAGGAACTTGAAGCGTATGCGGTAGAATGGCGGCCCATGAAATATGAACAAAAAGCCAATGCCTTCGCCATCCCCGTGCGCATCTACTACGAGGATACCGATGCCGCCGGCGTGGTCTATTACGCCAACTACCTGAAGTATTTCGAGCGCTGCCGCACCGAATGGATGCGTCTGGTCGGCCACGATCAGTCCGCCTTGGCCCGGGAGGCGGGAATCGCCTTCGTGGTGCGGGCGGTGAGCTGCGAATACCTGAAGCCTGCCCGCCTCGACGATGCCCTCAGCGTGGGCCTGGAAGTCGAGAAACTCGGCCGCGCCCAGGTGGTCTTCCGTCAACACGTGCGGCGCGGCGACGAGGAACTCGTCACCGGCACGGTCCAGATCGTCTGCGTCAATGTGGAAAAAATGAAATCCGCCCCCATCCCCGATTTCCTGCGGGTCAAACTGGAAGCCCTGCAATGAACGTCAGCCAAGACCTTTCCATCCTCCAGCTCATCCTCAATGCCAGCGCCGTGGTGCAGGTGGTGATGGCCATCCTGATCGGCGTTTCCTTCATGTCCTGGTACTACATTTTCATGAAGTGGTTCGCGGTGCGCCAATCCCGCAGGCAGACCGAGACCTTCGAGAAGGATTTCTGGTCCGGCGGCGATCTCAACAATCTTTACAACAGCGCAGTGAACGACCGCCACCACGCCGGGTCCATGGAACGCATCTTCGAAGCCGGGTTCCGCGAATTCACCAAGCTCAAGGGCCAGAAGAACCTCGACTCCAAGGACGTGGTGGACGGCTCCCGCCGGGCCATGCGGGCCACCTATCAGCGGGAGATGGATCGCCTCGAATCCCATCTCGCCTTCCTCGCCTCGGTGGGGTCGGTGTCTCCCTATATCGGCCTGTTCGGTACCGTCTGGGGCATCATGCACGCCTTCCGGGGACTGTCCAACGTCGGCCAGGCGACGCTGTCGTCGGTCGCCCCCGGCATCGCCGAGGCCCTGGTGGCAACGGCCATCGGCCTCTTCGCGGCGATTCCGGCAGTGCTGGCCTACAACCGCTTCTCCCACGACATCGACCGCCTGGCGACTCGCTTCGAGAGCTTCATGGAAGAGTTTTCCAACATTCTTCAGAGGCAGATGAGGTAAGTCCATGCGCCCCCGCCGCCTGAAAAACGAGATCAACGTGGTCCCCTACATCGACGTCATGCTGGTGCTCCTGGTCATCTTCATGGTGGCGGCGCCGATGATGACCACCGGCAGCATCGACCT
>SSTA01000021.1 GCA_009469685.1 Azonexaceae bacterium
CAAGGCGGCGTTTCCCGAGATTCGTTGGGTGTTCTTCGAGCCGGACGACAAGCGGGAGGGCTGAACCCTCTGCAAGTGGCCGTAGGGCGGCGTTGCCCTGCGCCGAAAGCCGGCGCTCTAGTGCGCTCGCTTGACGCAAGCGCCCAGCCGCTGGGAGGTTTTGGCTCCGGCACAACGCCGCCCCGAGGCGGCATTGCCCTGCGCCGAAAGCCGGCGCTCTAGTGCGCTCGCTTGACGCAAGCGCCCAGCCGCGCCAGCTTTTCTTCAATCCGTTCGTAGCCGCGGTCTAGATGGTAGATGCGGTCGATGACCGTTTCGCCTTCGGCGACCAAGCCGGCGATGACCAGGGAGGCGGAGGCGCGTAGGTCGGTGGCCATGACGGTGGCGCCTTCTAGCCGTGGGACGCCGCGCACGATGGCATTGCTTCCCTCGATCTGGATGTCGGCGCCCAGACGCATCAACTCGACGGCGTGCATGAAGCGGTTTTCGAAAATGGTTTCCCGTATGGTGGCAACGCCATCGGCAACGGCGTTGATCGCCATGAACTGGGCCTGCATGTCGGTGGGGAAGGCCGGGTAGGGTGCGGTGCGCAGACTGACGGCCTTCAGCCGCTGCGGGGCCTTGAGGTGGATGGCGTCCCGTTCGGTGACCACCTCGCAGCCGGCATCCATCAACTTGTCGATCACCGTATCCAGGTAGGCGCCATTGGTGCGCAGGAGGCGCACTTCGCCTCCGGTCGCGGCAGCCGCGCAAAGGTAGGTTCCGGTCTCGATGCGGTCGGGCATGATGGCATGGTCGGCGCCCGAGAGTCGCTCGACGCCGCGAATGCGAATGACGTCGGTGCCCGCGCCCGATATCCGCGCGCCCATGCTGATCAAGCAATTGGCTAGGTCGACGACTTCCGGCTCCCGGGCTGCGTTTTCGATGATCGTCTCGCCGTCCGCGAGGCAGGCTGCCATCATCAGATTTTCAGTGCCCGTCACCGTCACCATGTCGGTGCAGATGCGAGCGCCCTTCAGGCGGGTGGCCTTGGCGTGGACATAGCCCTGCTCAACCTTGACTTCGGCCCCCATGGCCTGGAGGCCTTTGATGTGTTGATCGACCGGCCGGGCGCCGATGGCGCAGCCGCCAGGAAGCGAAACCCTGGCCTCGCCGCAACGGGCGACCAGGGGACCGAGGACCAGGATCGACGCCCGCATGGTCTTGACCATCTCGTAGGACGCCAGGGGATTGTTCAGGCCGGCGCCGTCAAGGACCAGTTCGTCGGAAGCTTCGAGGGTCACGCCGACACCCATCTGGCCAAGAAGGCGCAGCATGGTGGCGATATCGTTCAAGTGGGGCACGTTGGTGAGCCGCAGAGCCTGGTCGCTGAGCAGGGAGGCACAGAGAATCGGCAGGGCCGCATTCTTCGCCCCGGAAATGGCGACCTCGCCCGCAAGGGGGACGCCCCCCTTCAACAGAAGTTTATCCATGGCTGGCGTTCCATTCTTCCGGCGTGTAGGTCTTGAAGGACAAGGCGTGGAGCTCGCCCGAATCGAGACGTTCGCGCAGGGTCTGGTAAACCCGCTGTTGGCGCTGGACGCGATTCTTGCCCGCGAATTCCGCGCTGACGACCACCGCCTCAAAATGGTGGCCATCGCCGTCCACGGCAAGGTGCGCGCAGGGAAGCCCGGCTTGGATAAGTTGTTTGATCTGCTCGGGGAGCATCATGGCTTAAGCCCTCAGTTTCCAGCCGCGTCTGAGGAGCCCGAGGGTGAGCCCCGAAACCGCCGCAAAGCTGGCAACGACCACGGCCAGGCTCCGGAGCGGCGGCACGTCGGAGACGCCGAAGAAGCCGTAGCGGAAGCCGTCGATCATGTAAAAGATAGGATTGTAATGGGAGACGCTCTGCCAGATGTCGGGCAAAGAATGAATCGAATAAAAGACGCCCGAGAGCATGGTGAGCGGCATCACCAGAAAATTCTGGAAGGCTGCCAATTGGTCGAACTTTTCCGCCCATATCCCGGCGATCACCCCCAGGGCGCCGAGTACGCCGCCGCCCACCAGGGCGAAGGCCAGAATCCAGAGCGGCGCCTCGATTCTGATCGGCGCGAACCAGGCAGTCGCCGCCAGGACTCCAACCGCCACCACCAGCCCCCGGGCTACGGAAGCCAGGACGTAGGCAGCGAAAAAAGCCCCGTAGGAGATGGGTGGCAGCAGCACGAAGACAATGGACCCGGTGACCTTGGACTGAATCAGGCTCGAAGACGAATTGGCGAAGGCGTTCTGGAGCACTTGCATCATGACGAGGCCGGGCACCAGGAAGCCGGTGTAGCGGATGCCATGGATTGCCACATGCTCGTCGAGGACATGGCCGAAGATGAGCAGGTAGAGGAGCGCCGTCAGTACCGGGGCGGCGAGGGTCTGGAAGCCTACCTTCCAGAAGCGCAGCACCTCTTTGCTGAACAGGGTCCAAAAGCTAATCACCTTTCATCACCCGCACAAACACATCCTCCAGCGACGCTCCGGGATGGGCGCCCATCAGCCTGGCCGTGGTATCCAAGGCGACGATACGCCCCTGTTTCATGAGGGCAATCCGACCGCACAAGGCCTCGGCCTCCTCCAGGTAATGGGTGGTGAGGATGATGGTGTGGCCCTCGCCGTTGAGCCGCCGGACGAATTGCCAAAGGCCTTGGCGAAGTTCCACATCGACGCCGGCGGTGGGTTCGTCGAGCACGATCACCGGCGGCTTGTGCACCAGCGCCTGAGCCACCAGGACCCGCCGCTTCATCCCTCCGGACAGACGTCGCATATTGACCTCGGCCTTTGAGGTCAAGTCGAGATTGGCCAGGATTTCGTCTATCCAGTCGTCGTTGCCGCGGATGCCGAAATAGCCCGACTGGATGCGCAGGGTTTCGCGCACGGTAAAAAAAGGGTCGAACACCAACTCCTGGGGAACGACCCCGAGTAGACGCCGCGCCTCGCGGTAATCCCGGCCGACATCGCGCCCAAGTACGGAAAGCTGACCCGAATCGGGACGAGCCAAGCCGGCCAGGCAGGAAATCAGCGTAGTCTTCCCGGCGCCGTTGGGCCCCAGCAGACCAAAGAATTCTCCCTCGGCGATGTCTAGAGAAACCCCGGCAAGGGCAGTCAGGGAACCGAAGCGTTTGACGACGTCGACGAGGGATACCGCGGCAGGCACGACGCGAACCGGCCGGTCAGGCGAGGGGCAGAATGCCGTCGAGGTCGTAGAGGCCGACAAGGGCCCGGACACCGGGCGGAGCGTTGCGGAACGACACGCAACCGCCACGCGTCTGGGCGGTGCGCAGCCATCCCATGAGTACGGCTAGGGAAGAAGAATCCGCCTCCGGTACGCCGCCAAGGTCGATGACGGCAAATGAGCCGTCAATAGCATCCTCTCCCGCCGCGAACAGTGCGCGGGCATTGTCCATCACCATGGGAACGGTCACCCGCCAACCGCCCGCGTGGCGCTCGATCATTTCTTCTCCGCTTTGGCCGCGTCGAGAGCCTGGTTCTTGGCGGCGAGGGATTGGGTCAATCCGTCGATACCGCCATTGCGGATCTCCTGCCCAAATTGGTCCCGGTAATTGGTGACCAGGCTGATGCCTGCGACGACTACGTCATAGACCTTCCAGCCGCTGTCGAGTTTTTCCAGGTTGTAATCGAGCTGAATCGGCTTGTTCCCAGCCTGATGGACTTCCGTGCGGACCAGGGCATCGGTGGCGCCGGCAGGTAGGGCGAAAGGTTTGAACTTGATGGTCTCGTTGCGATAGGCAGTGAGGGAATTGGAATAGGTGCGCACCAGCAGGGTCTTGAATTCCTGGGTGAGCCGCTCCTGCTGTTGCGGTGTCGCCCGACGCCATTCCTTGCCGACAGCCAGAGCGGTCATATGGGGAAAGTTGAAATTGGGCAGCACCTTGGCCTCGACCAGGTCGACGACTTTGCGGGCGTTGCCGTTCTGGATTTCCTTGTCCTTGCGGACGATTTCCAGAACCTCGTCGGTTACCCTGCGGACCAGGGCATCGGGAGTCTCCTGGGCAAAAACGGGCAATGAAAGCAGCAGCAGGCAAAAGCCAAGAAAACGTCTCATACGGGTAACGCTCGGGGAAAAGGCGAATTATTCTTCGGGCAGGCGCGGTGGATTGCCATCAAAAATCTGGCTGCGACGTCGCTGCAGATAAGCATCCCGGATGTAGGCGTACTTGTCCAGGGCGGCTTCCTCGACCACCTTGTCCGCGGGGAGAAGGCTGGCACGAACGTCTACGAAGCGAACGAAATAGGCCGAATTGCGCACTGCAACGTCGTCAATTGCCCACTGGACCGGATCTGCGAAGGTATCGACGACGAAGCCACCCGTATCCCGCAAGGTACGCGGTCCGATGATGGGCCAGAACAGGTAGCCGCCATCACCCACGCCCCAGCGGGCCAAAGTCTGGCCAAAATCTTCGTCGTGTTTCTCGAAACCCATTTCGCTGGCAACGTCGAACAGTCCGAAAATCCCCAGGGTGGAATTGATCAGCAGGCGGGCGATATCGTTGGCGCCATCGCCGACTTTGCCCTGCAGGCCGTTATTGACGCCTATCCAGAGATCGCCCACGTTACCGAAGAAATTACCGATCCCGGCCTTCACCGGCATCGGAACCGCCGCGTCATAACCCTGGGCGACGGGCTTGGCCACTTTGTCGATGCCTTCATTGACCGCGAACATGGCGCGGTTGAACCCTTCATAAGGATCCCGGGGATTGGTGCTCGCGCACCCGGACAACCCGAGCGCCAGAACACCGGCGGCCAGACTGCCACCCATTCGGACAACGCTACCCTTCTCGCCCATCACCATCATTGCGCTTCCTGTTTTTCCGCCGCCTTGTTGAAAAGGAACTGGCTGATCATCTTTTCCAATACCACCGCCGACTGGGTCTTCAAGACCGCGTCGCCCGGATTGAGCATCTTCTCGTCACCACCGGGCTCGAGGCCCACGTACTGCTCACCCAGGAGGCCAGACGTATATATCGCGCCGAAAGTATCCTTGGGGAAACGATAACGTTGGTCGATCTTCAGGGTCACCACCGCTTCGTAGGTCTGGCTATCGAAGCGAATATCGTCGATACGCCCCACCACGACACCCGCGCTCTTGACCGGCCCCCGCACTTTCAGCCCTCCGATGTTATCAAACTTGGCAGTGAGGACGTAGCTTTCGGACAAATGGGCTGTGGAAAGATTCCCCACTTTCAGCGATAAAAACAACAGGGCTCCGATGCCGATGGCAACAAAAACGCCGACCCAGAGGTCGAGGAGGGTGCGATTCATGAAGTTCCCCGGAACATGAAGGAAGTCAGGACGAAATCGAGGGCCAGGATGGCCAGGGCCGAGGTCACGACGGTACGCGTGATGGCGCGGGATACGCCCTCCGCCGTGGGAACCGAATCGTAACCTTCGAAAACGGCGATCAGGGAAACAGCCACCCCGAAAACCACGCTCTTGATCACACCGTTCAGCACGTCGTAGCGAAAATCCACCGCCGCCTGCATCTGGGACCAAAAAGCACCGTCGTCCACACCGATCAACACTACGCCGATCAACCAGCCGCCCAGAACGCCCATGGCAGAGAAGAGCGCCGCCAGGAGGGGCATGGCAATGACCCCTCCCCAGAAGCGCGGCGCCACCACCCGCGCGATGGGATTCACGGCCATCATGTCCATCGCCTTCAATTGTTCGGTGGCCTTCATCAGGCCGATTTCCGCCGTCACCGATGACCCGGCCCGCGAGGCGAAGAGCAACGCAGCGACCACCGGCCCCAGTTCCCGGGTGAGCGAGAGGGCGACAAGTACCCCAAGCGCCTCGGTGGACCCGAATCTCTGGAGGGTTTCGTAGCCCTGGAGTCCGAGGACCAGGCCCACGAAAAGGCCGGAAACGACGATGATCAGAAGCGACAGGACGCCACTGAAGAAGATTTCGCGGAGGGTGAGGTGTAACCGGCGAAAGGCCACCCCGGAAAAAAGCAGGATGGCCATCAGGAAGCGCGACGCAAATCCAAGGCGCCAGATTGCCTCGACGGTCCCGTGACCGAGCCGGCGTAGAGGGTTGCCCCGTTCAGCCACCGGCGGCCCCCAGGAAATCCCGCCGCAACTCCGCAGCGGGATAGTCGAAGCGCACAGGACCATCGGCCTCAGCATTAACGAACTGGTGCACGAAAGGGTCACTGGACGCGCGAATTTCCGCCGGCGACCCTTGGGCGACGATACGTCCTTCAGAGATGAAATAGATGTAATCGACGATGAGCAGCGACTCTTGGACGTCGTGGGTGACCATGATCGAAGTGGCACCGAGGGCATCGTTCAACCTGCGTATCAATTGTCCGATGACTCCCAGGGCAATGGGATCGAGGCCGGTAAAGGGCTCGTCGTACATGATGAGCAGGGGATCGAGGGCCACGGCGCGGGCCAGCGCAACCCGCCGTGCCATTCCGCCGGATAATTCTGCGGGCATCAGATTGCGTGCCCCCCGGAGCCCGACGGCCTCCAGCTTCATGAGGACGAGGTCACGTATCATCAATTCGGGCAAATCGGTATGTTCGCGCAGAGGGAAGGCCACATTGTCGAACACCGTCATATCGGTGAACAGGGCGCCGAACTGGAACAGCATGCCCATCTTGCGGCGGACTTGATAGAGTTCCCGCTGCCCCATCTGGGAAATGCGGTGCTCACCGAGGCGAATTTCGCCCCGACTGGCCTTGAGTTGTCCGCCGATGCTGCGCAGTAGAGTCGTCTTGCCGCAACCCGACCCGCCCATGATGGCCACCACCTTGCCCCGAGGAATCTTCATGTCGATCCCCTGGAGCACCGGCCGGCCATCATAGGCGAAATGCAGGTCGTCGATATCGACCAGAATGTCTTCGGGCAAGTCTGCGATCCTCGGTCAAGGGGGCATTGTAACAGAAGGCCAGGGGCGTCCCGATCGATGCCGGGGCTATAATCCCGTGAAATTTTCCCCACTTTCCCCATTGAATCCCTCCAATTCCGCAAAACCCCTGCTGCTGCTGGTTGACGACGACCCTCTCATCAGCGATTCCCTCGGCTTTGCGCTGTCGCGGGATTTCGATGTCCTCACCAGCCACTCCCGTTCCCATTGCCTGCAAATCCTGCGGCAGTTGAAGGAAATTCCCGGGGCAGCGATCGTCGATCTCGGCCTGCCCCCCATCCCCCACCGTCCGGACGAAGGCTTCGCCCTGATCGGCGACCTCCTGGCCTTCGCGCCGACCATGAAGATCGTCGTGCTCTCGGGTCAGAACGGCGAAGAGAATGCGCGGCACGCCCGCATCCTGGGCGCCATCGATTTCGTCGGAAAACCATGCGATCCGGGCGACCTCCTGCGGCTGCTCCATCAAGCCCTGGCATTCACAGGCCGCAGCGAGACGCTCGACCGCGCCGAGTCGGCGTGCCAGTTGATCGGCAACAGCCTGCCGATCCAACTCCTGCGGATGCAGATCGGCCAATATGGGAATTCCGTCTTTCCCGTTCTCATCGAAGGCGAATCGGGAAGCGGCAAGGATGTAGTGGCCACCTGCTGCCTGCATCGGCTGACCCGCCGCAAAGACCAACCCCTGCTCGCCCTGAACTGCGCCGCCATTTCGCCCAACCTCGTGGAACCGACCCTGTTCGGATACGCCCGCGGCGCCTTCACCGGCGCGACGGTCGCCAAACCCGGTTATTTCGAGGATGCCGGCGCGGGAACGCTGTTCCTGGACGAAATCGGCGAATTGCCGCTCGATCTCCAGCCCAAGCTGCTCCGGGTCCTTGAAAATGGAGAGTACCAGCGGGTGGGCGAGACCCAGACCCGCCATTCCCGGGCGCGCATCGTCGCAGCCACCAACCGCGACCTACGCAAGGAGGTCAAGGCCGGCCGCTTCAGGGCCGATCTCTTCCACCGGCTCTCGGTATTCACCATCCGCGTTCCGCCGCTCCGGGAAATGGGCGACGACAGGCTCCTTCTCCTTGATCACTTTCGCCGCTTTTACGCCGAACAGACGGGGGTTCCCGCCTTTTCCCTCGATGCTCAGGCACGGGACCGCTGGCTGCGTTACTCCTTTCCGGGCAATGTGCGGGAATTGCGCAATATCGTCATCCGGCTCACTGCCAAATTCGAGGGCAAGTCGGTCGGGATTCTCGAACTGGAGGGCGAGCTGGACGAGGGCGAGGAAGCTCCGGTTGCATCTCCCTCCCTCGCGGCCGAAGACCTGGATGCCGCCATCCGCGCGGCGACCCAGCACCTGCGGGAAAAGGGCCAGATCGACCTGGATGCCGCCCTGGCGCTGTGGGAGAAGGGCTATATCGAAGCCGCTCTGCGTCTTGCCAACGGCAACGTCAGCCAGGCCGCCCGCCGCCTCGGAATCAACCGGAGCACCCTCTACAATCGCATGGCCGGCGGAGAGCCCCAATGAGCCTCTATCTCGGCCACTTCGGCCTAACCGAGCCCCCTTTCCGCATTACGCCGCACACCGACTTCTTCTTCTCCGGGGCCAATCGCGGCCCTACCCTGGATGCCCTGATCTACGCCATCACCCAGGATGAAGGCATCGTCAAGGTGACCGGAGAGGTGGGCAGCGGGAAGACGATGCTGTGCCGCATGCTGCTCGAAAAGCTGCCGCCGCAGGTGGAGACGATCTATCTCGCCAACCCCTCCCTCTCGCGGCAGGAAATCGTCGGCGCGATCGCCGACGAACTCGGCATTCCCGCCGACGGCCGTAGCACCCATTCCCTCACCCGGGCGCTCCAGGATGCTCTGGTCGAACGCTACGCCCTGGGCAAGCGGGTCGTGATCCTGATCGACGAGGCCCACGCCATGCCGGCCGAATCCCTGGAAGAAGTGCGGCTCTTGTCCAACCTAGAATCGAAGTCGAGCAAGCTCCTGCAGATCGCATTGTTCGCCCAACCGGAGCTCGACACCCGGCTTGCGGCAAGCGACATGCGCCAGCTGCGCGAGCGCATCACCCAGCATTTTGGCCTGGCCCCCCTGAAGCCGACTGAAGTTGCGGCCTATCTTGAATTTCGTCTGCGGACCGCCGGCTATCGAGGCCCCACGCCCTTCACCGAAAGGGCGGTAGCCGCCATCGCCGGCGCCTCGGAAGGGCTGTCCCGCCGCATCAATATCCTCGCCGACAAGGCCCTCCTCGCGGCCTACTCGACCGGCAGCCACCGCGTTGACCGGAACGAAGTGGGCGTCGCGATTCGCGATTCCCGCTTCACCGCCCTCGCTCCCCGCCGCTCGGTCGGCTGGCTGGCCCTAACGGCGGTCGCCGCGGTCGGCGCTCTGGGCTCGGCCTTATATGTCATGCACGCCTCGTGGTCGCCTGAAGCTGCTCCTGCCCAGGCCACCGCCTCGCAACCCGAAGCGGCCCAGGCTCCCGCTGTTGCCGCTCCCGCCCCGCCCGCAGTCGATACGCCGACGGAGCCTGTCGCTCCGTCGCTGGGCAGCCCGGCATTGGGCCCCCTGACCCGCCAGGGACTGGACCGATTCTCTCAATGGCTGGCGAGCGCGAATTCGCGCCATTACTTCATTCAGTTGTATGGCGCGGAGATTGCCAACGCGGCTGAAATCGAAGCGTTTCTCCGTCGTAGCGGAAACGCCGTCGAGGGCGGACAGTTGAGAATCTACCGTTCCGATCTCTCCGGCCAAGACCGTCTGGGGGTGATCTTCGGCGAGTTCGCAACTCGGGACGCCGCCCTAAGCGCCATCGCCGAGCTGCCGGAGTCGCTGCGCCGCCTCGGTCCCTACCCGCGTCAGGTCTCAAGGCTGCAATGAGCAGAGCCCTTTCCCACGATCCCGGATGGGTTACTATTATCGGATTGGGAACCTCGGGGCGGACGATTGCCGGAGGAAACGATGGGAGATCACGTCGGATGATGAAGGGATACGCCGCTGCGGCTGCCGCCACGCTGTTGCTGGCCGCCTGCGCCGCACCGACTCCCCGCGAGCCGACCAAGGGCCACCTCACCTCAGTTGACGCCGTGGAGGCGCGGCCCGCGAACATCCCCGCCCCCGTCCAGCAGACACTGGCACTCCCTAAGCCACGCGCCCTCCCCAAGGCGGAAACCTACAGCGTCGTGGTCAACAACGTCGCGGTAAAAGACCTGCTCTTCGCGCTCGCTCGCGACGCCAAGCTCAATGTCGACATCCACCCCGGGATCAGCGGAACAGTCACCCTGAACGCCATCGAACAGACGTTACCGCAATTGCTGAATCGCATCGCCAAGCAGGTTGACCTGCGCTTCGAGCTGGACGGCCCCAATCTGGCGGTCATGCCCGACTCGCCCTTCCTGCGGCATTACAAGGTCGATTACGTCAATCTTGCCCGCAACGTGACCACCACCGTGTCGGCCAATACCCAAATTGCCACCGTCAGCACCAGCGCCACTGGCGCGGGAAGCGGACCGGCGGGGGGCAATGTCTCTGCGACGCGAATCGAAAACACCTCCCGCAACCGATTCTGGGAACAGCTCGAAAAGAACATCAAGGACATCCTGCACGAAACGGACAAGGTGCTGCCCGAAGGCAGTAGCGAGACCGTCACCGAGCAGACGGTCAGCCAGAGCGCCACCGGCGCGGCGGCGCTGCCCCAGGGCAGCGGACAGAAGGCGACCCAAGCCGTGGCGAGCGCTCTGGCGACCAACCCAAGCCCGGCCAGCGCCAGCCAGGGATCCGGAACCACCATCGTACGGCGCAGCACCATCCGTGAGGCGGCTTCCGTCATCGCCAACCCCGAGACGGGAATCGTCACCGTCCGCGCAACCCAGCGCCAGCATGACCGCATCCAGGAATTCATCGATCGGGTAGTCAGTTCAGCCCGGCGGCAAGTGATGATCGAGGCCACCATCGTCGAGGTGAAGCTTGCCGACGGCTACGAACAGGGAATCGATTGGACGCGGCTGATCGGGTCAGGCCAGTTCTCGCTCGCGATGAATACCTTGCGGGCGACCAACGCAGGCAACAACATGACCTTCACCGGGAATACGGTCACCGCGGGGGTCCGCCTATTGGAAACCTTCGGAACCACCAAGGTTCTTTCGAGCCCTCGGTTGTCGGTGATGAATAATCAGACCGCCATGCTGACCGTGGTGGACAACGTGGTGTACTTCAACGTGAAGGCCGACGTCACCGCAGGCAATCTCAATGCCAATCCCATCATCGCCTATACCACGACCCCGCAGACCGTGTCGGTCGGGTTGGTCATGGCGGTGACCCCCCAGATAGGCGACAACCAGGACGTCATCCTCAACATCCGACCGACCGTCACCAGCATCTCAGACTTCGTCACCGACCCGAATCCCAATCTGACCACCGTCAGCAATCGGGTCCCCCAGATCCGCACGCGGGAAATCGAATCGATCATGCGGGTCGCCAATGGCGAGATCGCCGTTCTTGGCGGCCTCATGGACGATCGCATCGATTACAAGAACAACCGCGTCCCCCTCCTGGGACAGATCCCTGTGGTCGGCGAGGTCTTCACCAATCGCAACAATGCGGCGACCAAGTCCGAGCTGGTCATCTTCCTGCGCCCCATCGTCATCCGGGAGGCCAGCCTGGCCGGAGACTATTCCGGTTTGCGGGGCTACCTTCCCGACGGCAGCTTCTTCCCTCAGCCTCCCGAGGCAAGGCCTTTTGCCATCGTTCCGGGGCGTCAGCCGGAAAACCCATGAGCCGCTTGCCAGCCCTCATGCGAACAGATGACCTGGCGCTCCGAGGCTCGGCCCCCGCCTGCCGGAAACCCCATCCCGACAGGGATTCAAGTCTCCCACCCCGCGAGCTGGCTGTTCTCGCGCAAGTCTCGGCCAGATCATGAGCCTCCTGATGGACGCCCTCAAACGGGCCGAGGAAAACAAGCAAGACGCCGCGCGCCGTATGACCGGGACCGGCCGGCCCGCTCCCGACGGACTGGCCCTGGAGCCCCTGGGTGCTCCCGAAGGCCTCGCGCCCGCCAATAAGGGACCGTCCGCAGCAACCCTCGAAGCCCCGGTATCTCGCCAAATCCCCGAACAACCCGATGCGATCGACCCCCTCGCCGCGGACGAGAATCGCGAAGCCGTGCGCAATGCCTTCGCCGCCAAAGCTCCCGTCGGCCCCCAGCGTCCTCTGAAGTTGCTGCTCGGCTTGCTGGCTCTGGCCGCTCTGGCAATTGGCGCTTATGTCTGGTGGGAGCTCAACAGGATGGGCCGTTCGACCCTCTCGCCGCCCTCTGAATCGGCGCGTCCGCTCGCCTCTCCACCCCCGCTGCCTGCGGCAGCGCCGCCTTCACCCGCCCCGGCTCCGCCGGTCGCTGCCGTCCCGCCTCCCCCGACACCAACCAGTTTGCCGCAGCGGCCGCTTGCCCTCGAAACTCCGGCGCCGGGTTCGGGCGTCCCTGCCACACCCGAGTTACCCCCCCCGGCAGCCGCAGCCGGAACCCCGGTCAGGATCGTCAAGACCCGCCCCGAACCCGATCCCGCAGTGATGCGGGCCTACGGTCACCTACAGGGCAGCGCCCTCGATGCCGCCCGCCAGGATTACGAACAAGCCTTGCGCAAGGACCCCCGCAACCTGGATGCGCTTCTCGGCCTCGCCGCCATCGCCCAAAGGGAGGGCCGCGCCGGGGATGCGGATCGCTACCATCAACAGGCGCTGGAAGCCGACCCCAAAGATTCGGCAGCCCAGGCCGCGGCCCTCTCCACGGCCGCTGCGGTCGATCCGGCAGGTGCCGAAAGCCGCCTCAAGCTGCTCCTTGCAACTCAGCCGGAATCGGCACCCCTCAATTTCGCCCTGGGCAACCTGTATTCCCGCCAGTCCCGCTGGGGCGAGGCCCAGGCCGCCTACTTCAATGCCGTGACGACGGACGGGGACAATCCGGACTATCTCTTCAATCTGGCAGTCAGTCTCGACCATCTGCGCCAATCCCGTCTCGCGGCCCAGTACTATCGGCAGGCGCTCGGCGCAGCCGACCGCCGTCCGGCCGCCTTCGACCGCCGACAGGTCGATTTGCGACTGCGGGATCTCGCGCCTAACGAACGATGAACGCACCCCCGGCCCAACGCCGACCCCTCGGCCAGATTCTGATCGCCGCCGGCATCCTGTCCGAGGACCAGCTCCGCATCGCCCTGCTCGAGCAGATGAAATCCAACCAGCCTATCGGCAAGTTGCTGGTGTCCCTGGGTTTCGTCACCGAAGCCACGCTGCGCGAGGCCCTCTCGGAGAACCTCGGCCGCCAGAGCGTCGATCTCGGCCACACGGTGGTGGATCCCCAGGCATTGAAGCTCATCCCCAGGGAGACCGCCAAGCGCCATCATTTTCTTCCCCTAGACCTGGACCTCCCGAACCGGCGCCTCACGCTGGCGGTGGCCGACACCAACGATATCGTCGGTCTGGATCGGGTACGTTCCGCCATCCCGGAAGGCATCGAGCTGGAAACGCTGTTGGCCGGCGAGTCGGAAATCGACCGGGCCATCGACCAGTATTACGGCCACGAACTGTCCATCGACGGCATCCTGCACGAAATCGAGACCGGCGAGGTCGACTGGAAAAGCCTCGCAGCCGCCGACGACCAGTACAGCCAACCGGTGGTCCGCCTGATCGACTCGATTCTGACCGACGCGGTCAAAAAGGAAGCGTCGGACATCCATTTCGAGCCGGAAGCCAACTTCCTGCGCATCCGCTACCGGATCGACGGCATCCTGCGCCAGATCCGCGCCCTGCACAAATCCTACTGGCCGGCGATGACGGTGCGGATCAAGGTGCTTTCCGGGATGAACATCGCCGAAATGCGCGCTCCCCAGGATGGGCGCATCGGACTTTCGGTCTCCGGCCGGGCAGTGGATTTCCGGGTTGCCTGCCAGCCGACCATCCATGGCGAAAATATCGTCCTGCGCGTCCTCGACCGGCAAAAAGGCATCGTCCCCCTGGACGGACTGGGCCTCGCCGACGAGCATCTGCAGCAATTGAAGCTGATGATCGCCCGGCCGGAAGGGATCATTCTGGTCACCGGCCCCACCGGCAGCGGCAAGACCACGACGCTGTACTCGGTGCTCAACCACATCAACAACGAGGGCATCCACATCATGACCCTCGAGGACCCGGTCGAATACCCCATGGCCCTGGTCCGCCAGACCTCGGTGGCTGACGCCTCCAAACTCGATTTCGCCAACGGCATCCGCTCGATGATGCGCCAGGACCCGGACGTCATCCTGGTGGGCGAGGTCCGCGACGCGGAAACGGCCGAAATGGCCTTCCGCGCCGCCATGACCGGCCACCAGGTCTTCACCACCCTGCATACCAATTCGGCCGTCGGCGCGATACCGCGACTGCTCGACATCGGAGTCCTGCCCGACATTCTGGCCGGCAACATCATTGGCGTCATCGCCCAGCGCCTGGTACGGCGTCTTTGCGACCATTGCAAATCGCCCTATAACGCAGAACCCCACGAAATGCGCCTGATCGGCGTCGCCCCCGAAGATTTCAGGCCGGTGCTGTACCGGGCGACCGGCTGCGAGCGCTGCGATTTCCAAGGCTACCGGGGCCGCCTGGCGATCATGGAGCTGCTCCGTATCGATGCAGGGCTGGACGAATTGATCGCCCGCCGCGCCACCATGCACGAAATTCGTTCCCGGGCGCAGCAGCGGGGTTTCACGACCCTCGCCGAAGACGGCCTGCGAAGGGTGCTTGACGGCACGACCTCGCTGGAGGAGTTGGGCCGCGTCGTGGACCTCACCGACCGGATGTAGCGATGCTCTTCGAGTACAAGGCGGTCAGCGCCGAGGGACGGCGGGTCTTCGGAAGAATCGACGCGGTCAATCTGATCGATCTGGAAATGCGCCTCAAGCGCATGGACCTCGACCTGATCACCGGCCAGCCCATCCTCTACCGCAGCCTGTTCGGCGGCGGCCGAATCCCCCGGCGCGAATTGATCAATTTCTGCTTCCACCTCGAACAACTGACCGCGTCCGGCGTCGCCATCCTGGACGGACTCGCCGACCTGCGGGACTCCCTCGAGCACCCGCGCTTTCGGGAAATCGTCGCCGGCGTCATCGAGAGCATCGAAGGGGGACAAACCCTTTCCCAGGCGCTGTCTTCCCACCCCAACGTCTTCAGCCAGGTCTTCGTCAGTCTCATCCGGGCGGGAGAAGCGTCGGGCGACCTGCCGCAAGTGCTCGCCAGCCTCACCGAATCGCTCAAATGGGAAGACGAACTGGCGGCCCACACCAAGAAGCTCATGCTCTATCCCGCCTTCGTCGGGACGGTGGTACTGACCGCGACCACTTTCCTGATGCTTTACCTGGTACCCCAGCTCAAGGTATTCGTGCGTAATATGGGGCAGTCCCTGCCGCCCCAGACCAAGCTCCTCTTTTTCGTTTCCGACACGCTCATCACCTTCTGGCCGCTGCTGATCGCCATCCCGGTCGTCGCCGCACTGGGGCTTCAGGTCGCCGTCCAGTCGAATCCGCTGACCCGAATCTGGTTGGACGGGGTGATTCTTCGCCTCCCCGTCGTGGGCGAGATTCTCAAGAAGATCGCTCTCTCCCGCTTCGCCGGCACCTTCGCGATGCTCTACGCTTCGGGCATCCCGGTGCTCGAATCGATCCGCAGTACGCAGGACGTGGTCGGCAATCGGATCGTCAGGCAGGCGCTGGAGAAAGTCGAAGTGGCGATTCGGGAAGGCAAGAACGTGACCCAGGCGTTTCGCGATGTCGGGCTCTTTCCTCCGCTCATCATCCGCATGCTGCGGGTCGGAGAAAACACCGGCAGCCTGGACCGAGCCCTGCGCAACGTCAGCTACTTCTACAATCGGGACGTCCGGGAATCCGTCGAGCGATCCCAGGCCCTCATCGAGCCGCTGCTTACCCTGCTGCTCGGCGCCCTCCTGGGCTGGATCATGTTGTCGGTCATCGGGCCCATCTACGACGTCATCAGCAGGCTCAAGACGTGAGCGGCAAGCGCATCCTTTATCTCAACGGCCACCAGCTCACCGCCTATGCCTGGGCGCCGGCGGGCCTGGTCCTGGAAGGAGAATTCGACGCCAGTCCGGACGGCTTGGCGGCCTCTGCCGCTTATCTCCGGACCGCTGGTGCCGTCCCCTGTTACCTGCTCTGCAACGTCGCAGAGGAAGCCCATCAGATCGAGACGATTCCCTTTCTGCGGGGGGGCGATCGCCAGACGCTGCTGGCCCGCCGCTGCGGCCAGGCATTTTTCGGCACGCCGCTCACGGCCGTGCGCTCTTTGGGCTACGAGAAGGATAGGCGACGCAACGAAAAAGTCCTCTTGGCCGCCCTCACCGCTCCCGCCCAGATCCAACCCTGGCTCAATGCCGTAGCCACTGCAGCAGCGCCCCTGGCGGGAATCTACACGGTGTCCCAACTCGGCGGCACCTTGCTGCGCGCCCTGGTCAAACCGCCGGCCCGCTGCCTCCTCATCACGCTGCAGGATCAAGGGATACGGGAGAGCTACCTGGTCGACGGCATCCCGGTATTTTCCCGCATCGCCCCCTCCTACGATGCCAGCGAGGCCGGGCTCGCGGCGACCTTGGCGGCCGAAGCGCCGAAACTCCAGCAATATCTGATCGCCCAGCGCCTGATCAGTCGCAACGAGGTCTTGCCCGTTTGCATCGTCGCTCCCGGCGCTGCGGTCCGGGCCATCTCCGTGGCGTGCCGAGGCACCGCCACCCTGCAATACGAGGTCGTCGATTGCGCCACCGCCGCTCAACGCATCGGCCTCAAGACCGTCCCCAACAACGGCCAGGGCGAAGTCCTCTTCGCCTTTCTCCTGGGCAAGGCGCCGCCCCGGGAACAGTTCGCCCCCGCCGAATCCCGGCGCGACTTCGGCATCTATCGCCTCAAACAAGGGCTCATTGCTGCTGGAGCGCTCGCCGTCATGGCGGCGGTTCTATTTGCCGGCAAGCAACTCGCGGAGACCTATTCCGATCGGGGCGACATCGCCGATCTCGCGCGTCTGGAGCTCGATCAGCGGCAACGGTATCAACAAATCACCGCCACCTTCCCCCAGTTGGGACTTGATAATGACGCCCTCCGGGCGGCCGCCGACCGGTACCGGGTGCTGCAGCGCCTTCCTGCTGGGCCGGGAGGGTTTTACCAGTCTCTGGGATCGGCGATGGACGTTTCACCGGCCATCGAACTCGATGCGCTCGAATGGAGCCTGGGCTTGCCCAAGGCCGCCGCGTCAGGGACGCCGTCCTCGCCCCCCGGCCCCGGGTCCTTGCCCCCCTCAGCAGGCGAGTCCCTCGTCGTCCGCGGCAGGGTGTCCCTGGGACGCGAGAGCGACGCGCGAAGCATTCTGGCTGCCTTCGATGCCTTCGTGTCGACCCTGCGGGCTTTGCCGGGCCTCCAGGTGTCGATACGCCAACAGCCCTTCGATCTCGATTCCGGACGCAGCCTGCGCGGCGGATCCCGCGAGGAAGAGGGCGCCAAGCCCAAGTCCTTCGTCATCGTCCTGCTGCGAGGTCCCCAGCCATGATCTTCACCCTGGCCGACCTGAAAAAGCTGCGCTGGCATCTGGCGGCGTTCTTCGTCCTTCTGCTCGTCGCCGTGCTCATCGCGACCCAAAGCCTGGCGCTGCGCGAAAGGGCTCACCGCGAACGGGAGTCGGCAGAGCGGAGTTCCCGGCAAATCGAAGAACGGCTGCGCCTGGTGCGTACCGAAGAACTGGAGATCAAGGAAAAATCCGCCGTGCTCGTCGCCATGCGCAATTCGGGAATGATTGGGGACGAGCGGCGCCTGGATTGGACCGAATTGCTCCGGACAAGCCAGGAACGCCTGGGAATTCCCGAGGCGTCCTACGAAATCGGCCCCCAAAGCCTGCTCGACGGCCCAGGCTCCACGGGAGTGCGCTATTTTGCGAGCCCGATGAAATTGCGGCTAAGACTTCTTCACGAAGAAGACCTGCTGCGTTACCTCGACGCCCTCCGGGCAGGTGCTTCGGCGTTGATCGTCGTGCGCAG
>SSTA01000160.1 GCA_009469685.1 Azonexaceae bacterium
GCCCGCCGGCCACGATCCATGCGTTCGCCGATGTCGTCGTCCTCGATGGCGGTCTCCATGTAAGCCGCCCGCTCGGCTTCGATGAAATCCCGCTCGAAATCGACAATCTCCTCGGGGTAGTAGAACTCGACCACATTCAGGCTACGGTCCACGCCCTCCGGAATCAGGGTCGAGACGACCAGGACATGGGGATACCACTCCACCATGATGTTCGGAAAGTAGGTGAGCCAGATGGCCCCCTGCGGTGGTGTTTCACCGCGGTCGCCGTAGTACTCCCGGACCACTTTCTGCCAACGGCCATAGACCGGCGAGCCGGATCTCTTGAGCGACGTGATCCCGACCTTCTGCACCGAATACCAATCCCCGAACTGCCAGGTCAGGTCGTCGCAGGTGACGAAATTCCCCAGACCAGGATGGTAGGGAACCACGTGATAGTCTTCGAGATAGACCTCGATGAAGGTTTTCCAATTGTAGTGGCAGGTATGCATCTCGACGTGGTCGAGCTTGTAGCCCGCGAAATCGAGAGAACGCGCGACCTGCATGCCCGCCAGATCGGCGTTGGCCGACCGCGGTCCCTGGAAGAGGAGCCCGTTCCAATTCTCAAGCCGGGCCTTATCCAGATTGAGGCAGGGATTGCTGGGAAAATGGGGGGCGCCGATCAACTGTCCGCCAGCGTCATAGGTCCAGCGGTGGATGGGGCAGACGATAGGCCCGTCGAGGTGCCCGGCCCCCTGGAGCATGATGGCCTGCCGATGGCGGCAAACATTGGACATCAGCCAGGTACCCGCATGGGCACCGGAGTCGCCACCGTTGATGAGGATACGCCCGTGATCGAGCCAATCCAGGGAACGGTAGTCTCCTGCTTCGGGAACCATCAACTGGTGCCCGACATAACCGGGGCCGGCATCGAAGATGAGTTTCTTCTCCAGCGCGAAGATGCTCTCGTCGAAATACCAGTCCACCGGCAGTTGGGAAACTGCGGGGACCAACCGGGACAAATGGCCCAAATCGGTCATTCCACGCCTCCAACGGATTAAAAAGCCCGTCATTTTACCCCGCCCAAAATTTGACCAAAAGCCCCTCCATGGGGTATTTTTCGCGGTTTCCCGCAAAGCTCCGCCATGGATCAACCCCCCATCGCCGACATGAAATTCGAGGCGGCACTGGCTGAACTCGAATTCATCGTCCAGAGCATGGAAACCGGCGGCCTCGAACTTGAGGCGTCCATCGCCGCGTACCGCCGGGGCATGGAACTCATGAAACACTGCCAAGGCCAACTGGATGTCGCCGAAGCCCAACTGCGTATCGTCGAGGACGGTGCGGTGAGGGATTTCGACCCTTCCGGAGGCGGCTCTTGACCCGGCTGCCCTTCGCCGCCTGGATGGCCGCCACCCAGGAGTCCGTCGAAGCCAGCCTCGCCGCCAGCCTTCCCGCCGCCTCGGGGATTCCGGCCCGGCTCCACGGGGCCATGCGCTACGCCACCCTAGGGGGCGGCAAACGGGTCCGTCCCCTCCTCGTCCACGCCGCAGGCGAGGTGAGTGCCGCAGAAACCGCGACCCTCTCCGTCGTGGCCTGTGCGGTCGAGCTGATCCATGCCTACTCCCTGGTTCACGACGACCTGCCCTGCATGGACGACGACGTCCTACGCCGGGGCCGCCCGACCTGCCATGTGGAGTACGACGAAGCCACCGCGCTCCTGGTTGGCGACAGCCTGCAGACGCTGGCCTTCGAACTGCTTGCCCGACACGGACTGACCGACCCCGCCCGTCAGCTTGAGATGATCGCTCTTCTCGCTCACGCCTCGGGATCCCGGGGCATGGCGGGTGGCCAGGCCATCGATCTGGAATCGGTCGGCCACGACCTCGACCAGCCCCAGCTTGAATTGATGCACGCCTTGAAAACGGGGGCGCTGATCCGCGCCGCCGTGATCCTTGGCGCGCTTTGCGGCCAAGCTCTGAATCCTGCCGAGCGGGACGGTCTGGACCGTTTTGCCAAGCGCATCGGCCTCCTCTTCCAGGTGGTGGACGACATTCTCGATTGCACCGCCAGCACGGCCACCCTCGGCAAAACCGCAGGCAAGGACGAGGCTGCCGACAAACCCACCTACGTCAGCCTCCTGGGCCTCGACGCCGCCCGTGACTATGCCCGCGAATTGCGCGAGGACGCGATGGCCGCCCTCGCTCCCTGCGGTGAACGGGCAGCCCGATTGCGGGAAGTGGCCGACTTCATCTGCCACCGGCAGTTCTGACCATGTCCGCTTTTCCCCTTCTCGACACCGTTGACCATCCCGCCGCCCTGCGCTGCCTCGAACGCCGCCAATTGCCGCAATTGGCCGATGAGTTGCGCCGCTTCCTGATCGAATCGGTCTCGCGGACCGGTGGCCATCTGTCCTCCAACCTGGGGACGGTGGAACTCACCATCGCCTTGCACGCCGTCTACGACACCCCTGAAGACCGCCTGGTCTGGGACGTGGGCCATCAGTGCTACGCGCACAAGGTCCTCACGGGCAGACGGGCTGGCATGGACCGGCTGCGCATGGCCGGGGGCGTCTCCGGCTTTCCCAAACGCTCCGAAAGTCCTTACGACACCTTCGGCGTCGGCCACTCATCCACGTCGATCTCGGCCGCCCTGGGCATGGCCCTGGCTGCCAAGCACAAGGGCGAAACGCGCAAGACCGTGGCAGTCATCGGCGACGGCGCCATGTCCGCCGGCATGGCCTTCGAAGCCCTGAACAACGCCGGCGTCGCCGACGCCGACATGCTGGTCATCCTGAATGACAATGAGATGTCCATCTCGCCGCCGGTCGGGGCGCTCAACACTATCCTGACGCGTCTGATGTCCGGCCGCACCTACAATGCCGCCCGCCAAGGCGCCCGCCACATGCTGGGCTTCGCGCCTCCCTTGCTGGAACTCGCCCGCCGCGCCGAAGAGCACGTCAAGGGCATGATCACCCCGGGGACGCTGTTCGAAGAATTCGGCTTCCATTACTACGGCCCCATCGACGGCCACGATTTGGGCGCCCTCGTCCCCACCCTGGAGAACCTCCGGCAGATGAAGGGCCCCAAGTTTCTCCATGTGATCACCAAGAAAGGCCAGGGGTACAAGCTCGCCGAGGCCGACCCCATCCTCTACCATGGCGTTTCCAAGTTCTGCCCGGTAGAGGGCATTCCCGCCGGCAAGGGCGGCGGCAAGCTCACCTATACCCAGGTCTTCGGAGACTGGCTGTGCGACATGGCCGCCGCCGATTCCCGCTTGGTGGGGGTCACCCCGGCCATGCGCGAAGGGTCTGGACTGGTCCGTTTCGCCCAGGAATTCCCGGATCGTTACTACGACGTCGGCATCGCCGAGCAGCATGCGGTGACCTTCGCCGCCGGGCTCGCCTGCGAGGGTTTGAAGCCGGTGCTCGCGATCTACTCGACCTTCCTGCAGCGGGGCTACGACCAGCTCATCCACGACGTGGCGTTGCAGAACCTGCCAGTGGTCTTCGCCATCGACCGCGGCGGGCTGGTGGGCGCCGACGGCCCCACCCACCACGGAACCTTCGACTACTCCTACCTGGCGTGCATCCCCAATATGGTCGTCATGGCGCCCGCCGACGAAGCGGAATGCCGCCGCATGCTGTCGACCGCCTTTGCCCACGAAGGCCCCAGCGCGGTGCGTTACCCGCGGGGCGGAGGGACCGGAGCGCCTCCGGACCGCAACTTCGACACACTGCCGATCGGCAAGGCGGAAATTCGCCGGCGGGGACAGGCCGTTGCCCTGCTCGCCTTCGGCAGCCTGGTTCCCGCCGCGCTCGCCGCCGGCGAGGCGATCGACGCCACCGTGGTCAATATGCGCTTCGTCAAACCTCTGGACGCCGACCTGATCGCCGAACTGGCGGGGAACCATTCCCTCCTCGTGAGCATCGAAGAAAATGCCGCTATCGGCGGTGCCGGATCGGAAGTGGCGCGGGTCCTGAGCGAACGGGGGATTTCCACCCCGCTTTTGCGCTTGGGCCTCCCGGACCGCTTCATCGACCACGGCGAACAGGGCCAACTTCTCGCCGAACTCGGCCTCGACAAGGACGGCATCGTCCGGGCCATTACGGCGCGGCAGGCCAGAGGAAACTGAACCGCATGAACGCTCCCCACGCCCCTGCCCCCATGGCCGATGTCCAGGGATCGGCAGACACCCGCCAGATTGCCATCGACAAGGTCGGCATCAAGGCCATCCGCCACCCGGTCCGGGTCAAGGACAAATCCGCCGGCACTCAGCACACCATTGCCGTGTTCAACATGACCGTCGGGTTGCCCCACAATTTCAAGGGCACCCACATGTCCCGCTTCGTCGAGATTCTCAATAGCCACGAGCGGGAAATCTCGGTGGAAAACTTTCCGGCAATGCTGCGGGAAATGGTGGAAAAGCTCGAAGCCCAGACCGGCCAGATCGAGATGAACTTTCCCTACTTCATCAACAAGCTGGCCCCGGTTTCCGGAGTGCCCAGCCTGATGGATTACGACGTCTCCCTGATCGGCGAGATCCGCCACGGCGAAATCTCGACCAGCGTCAAGGTCGTGGTGCCCGTCACCAGCCTGTGCCCCTGTTCCAAGAAGATTTCCGAGTACGGCGCCCACAACCAGCGTTCCCACGTCACCGTCACCGCCCGAACCAGCGATTTCGTGTGGATCGAGGACATCGTCCAGTTGGTCGAGGCCGAAGCTTCCTGCGAACTATTCGGCCTCTTGAAGCGCCCCGACGAGAAATACGTCACCGAGCGGGCCTACGACAACCCGAAATTTGTCGAAGACATGGTCCGCGACGTTGCTGCCCGCCTCAACGCCGACCCCCGCATCGAAGCCTATGTGGTGGAGTCGGAGAATTTCGAGTCCATCCACAATCACTCCGCCTACGCCCTGATCGAACGGGACAA
>SSTA01000161.1 GCA_009469685.1 Azonexaceae bacterium
AGCCACCGTTCCGCCTCTGAAACTGGCATCCCCTTGCGCCTTGCCCAGTCTTCCAACTGATCCCGCCCGATCTTGGGGATCGCGAAATAGCGGGCGGCGGGGTGGCCGATGAAGAAGCCGGCGACGGCGGCGGCGGGGGTCATGGCGCAGGATTCCGTGAGTCCCATGCCAGCGTTGGCCGGAGCATCGAGGAGGGCGAAGAGGTCGCGCTTGGCCGTATGGTCCGGGCAGGCCGCATAGCCCGGGGCGGGCCGGATGCCCATGTAGGCTTCGGCGATGAGTTCGTCGTTGGTGAGCGATTCGTCGGCGGAGTAAGCCCAGAATTCCTGCCGTACCCTCTGGTGAAGCCACTCGGCAGCGGCTTCGGCAAGGCGGTCGGCGAGGGACTTGAGCAGGATGGCCGAGTAGTCGTCGTTGGCGGCTTCGAATTCGGCCACCTTGGTTTCGATTCCCAGGCCGGCCGTGACGGCGAAGGCGCCACAGTAATCCCGCTGGCCGACGAAATCGGCCAGGGCGATGTTCTGCCGCCCGGCGGGCTGCTTGTGCTGCTGTCTTAGTCCGACCCAACGCCCGAGCTCCATGTTGCGGGACTCGTCGGCGTAGAAAACGATGTCGTCGCCCAGGCCGGCAGCCGGCCAGAGGCCGAAGACGGCACGGGCGCACAGCCATTGTTCCTCAATGATGCGGGTCAGCATGCGGCGCGCGTCGTCGAATAGCTGGCGGGCGGTTTCGCCCACGGTTTCGCTTTCCAGGATTGCCGGGTAGCGGCCGGCGAGTTCCCAGCTCTGGAAGAAGGGGGTCCAGTCGATGAACAGCGCGAGCTCGGCGAGGTCGATATCGAGAGCACGAACGCCGACCACCGCCGGCACGGTGGGCGTGTGGGGCTCGTTCCACGTGAAACGATTGGCCCGGGCCTCCGCCAGGGAGACCAGCGTGGCGCCCTTGCGCCCGGCGTGCTCAGCGCGCAAAGCCTCGTATTCGGTGGCGACTTCGTCCACGTAACCTGCTCTCTGCTCCGCCGACAGGAGCTTGGTGGCGACGCCCACGGCGCGCGAGGCGTCCGGTACATAGACCACCGGACTGTCGGTATTGGTGGCGATCTTGATCGCCGTGTGCGCACGACTGGTCGTCGCGCCGCCGATCAGCAAGGGCTGGGTGAATCCTTGGCGCTTCATTTCGGCGGCGACATGGGCCATTTCTTCCAGCGAGGGCGTGATCAGTCCGGACAGCCCGATGATGTCCGCCTTGTGCTCGCGGGCGGCATGCAGGATATTCTCGCAGGGCACCATCACGCCGAGATCGATCACGTCGTAGCCGTTGCAGCCGAGCACGACGCCGACGATGTTCTTGCCGATATCGTGCACGTCGCCCTTGACCGTTGCCATCAGGATGCGCCCCTTGGAGCCGATGCCCGAGCGGGCCTTTTCCGCCTCGATGTAGGGCACCAGGTGGGCGACCGCCTGCTTCATGACTCGGGCTGATTTCACCACCTGGGGCAGGAACATCTTCCCGGCGCCAAAGAGGTCGCCGACGTGGTTCATGCCCGCCATGAGCGGGCCTTCGATGACGGCCAGAGGCGGTTTGCCCAGCGCTTCCAGTTTGGCCCTCACCTCTTCCGTGTCGGCGACGACAAAATCGGTAATGCCCTTGACCAGAGCGTATTCGAGGCGCTTCTCCACCGGCTGCTCGCGCCAGGTGAGATCGGGTCCGGAGTCCTTGGCCTTGCCTTCCTTGACGGTCTGGGCAAACTCGACCAGGGCATCCCCGGCACCTGGATGGCGGTTGAGCACGACGTCTTCGACCTTCTGCCGCAGGTTTGGCTCCAGGTCGTCGTAGACGCCGAGCATGCCGGCATTGACGATGCCCATGGTCATGCCGGCCTGGATGGCGTGGTACAGGAAGACGGTGTGGATGGCCTCGCGCACCGGGTCGTTGCCGCGGAAGCTGAAGGAGACGTTGGACACCCCGCCCGAGATGTGGGCGTGGGGGAGATTGGCCTTGATCCAGCGCGTCGCTTCGATGAAATCGACGGCGTAGTTGTCGTGCTCGGGAATTCCCGTGGCGATGGCGAAGATGTTGGGGTCGAAGATGATGTCTTCGGCAGGGAAACCCATCCCCGTCAGAAGGGCGTAAGCCCGGCTGCAGATCTCGGTCTTGCGGGCGTAGGTATCGGCCTGACCCTTTTCGTCGAAGGCCATGACGATGACTGCGGCGCCATAGCGGCGGGCGAGCTTGGCCTGTTCCAGGAACTTGGCCTCCCCCTCCTTCATCGAGATCGAATTGACGATCCCCTTGCCCTGGACGCACTTCAGACCGGCTTCGATGACTTCCCACTTGGACGAGTCGAGCATGATCGGCACCCGCGAAATGTCGGGCTCCGAGGCGACGAGCTTGAGGAAGCGGTCCATGGCGGCGACCGAGTCCAGCATCGCCTCGTCCATGTTGATATCGATCACCTGGGCGCCGTTCTCCACCTGCTGCCGGGCCACCGCCAGGGCGTCGTCGAAGCGCCCTTCGAGGATCATGCGGGCGAAGGCGCGGGAGCCGGTGACGTTGGTGCGTTCGCCGACATTGACGTAAAGCGAGCCGGCGCCGACGTTGAAGGGCTCCAGGCCGGAAAGCCGCAGGGCGGTTGCCGGGGTCGGAAGAGCGCGGGGGAGTACGCCGGCAACCCGGGCCGCGATCGCGCGGATGTGGTCGGGGGATGTACCGCAGCAGCCGCCGACGATATTGACGATGCCCGTGCGTGCCCAGCCCTCGATTTCATCGGCCAACATGTCGGGAGTCTCGTCGTAGCCCCCGAAGGCGTTGGGCAAGCCTGCGTTGGGGTGGGCGGAAACGAGGCAGTCGCAGACGCGGGAGAGCTCCTCGACGTAGGGGCGCAACTCCTTGGCTCCCAGGGCGCAATTGAGTCCGAAGGAGAGCGGTCGCACGTGGCGCAGGGAATTCCAGAAGGCCTCGGCGGTCTGGCCCGAGAGAGTGCGGCCGGAAGCGTCGGTGATGGTGCCCGAAATCATGACCGGCCAGCGTCGGCCGGCTTTCTCGAAGAAGGCTTCGATTGCGAAGAGGGCGGCCTTGGCGTTCAGCGTGTCGAAGACCGTCTCCACCAGCAGGATGTCGGCGCCGCCCTCGGTGAGGCCGGTGATCGCCTCGAAGTAATTCGCCACCAACTCGTCGAAGCTGACGTTGCGGTAGCCGGGGTCATTGACGTCCGGCGAAATCGACGCGGTGCGGCTGGTGGGGCCGAGGACGCCAGCGACGAAGCGGGGCTTGCCGGGATCTCTCGCGGTGTATTCGTCGCACAGCCTGCGGGCGAGGGCGGCCCCTTCGAAGTTCAGCTCATAGACAATCTCGGTCAGGTTGTAGTCGGCCTGGGAGACCGCGGTGGAATTGAAAGTGCACGTCTCCAGGATGTCGGCACCGGCTTCCAGGTACTCCCGATGGATGCCGCCAATGACATCCGGCCGGGAGAGAACGAGAAGATCGTTGTTGCCCTTGACGTCGTGGGGGTGGGCCTTGAAGCGCTCGCCTCGGTAGTCGGATTCGGTGAGGCTGTGACGCTGGATCATGGTGCCCATGGCGCCGTCGAGGACGAGGAGGCGCTGGGCAAGCAGGGAAGAGAGTTCGGCGGTGCGATCGGGCTGCATGAGGGGTCCTCGGCAAAGCTGGATCACCGGCGGGTGCCGTTAAGGCAAACGGCGCCACAAACCGGAGGATGTAAGGTTTGCGAGCGCCGTTGGTCGTTGCCGAGCCTGGCCCTGGTGAGTTGGGGTCGCAGCGCTCCTCGGCAAAGGGGCAGTTTACTTCCCCTCCGGCGGACTGCCAAGACCGCGACTTGCTATGAACGGCGCGAAACGCGCCGAATGCCGGTCAGTTGTGCGATTCGATGCGGCGCGATGTGGTCTTGACCAGTCCGTCGTCCAGATTGAAATGAACGTGGAAATGGGCTTCCTCGGTGGACATGAGACCCGCCACCCGCCAGTCCCAGATTTCTTCCCGCAAGTTGCCGTACACCTCGGTCTTGCCGGGCTTGCCCAGCAGCCGTCGAACCTCTTCGCGGGTCATGCCGGGCCGGACCCGGGCCTGGAAATCCGCAGTGAGAACCTGCTCTATCCGGAGCAGAACGCCGCTCGGATCGAACGTGAGCATGTGGCATTCGATCCCGTTCGGTTGGCGGTTGTATTCCCAGGTCGTCGAGCCATCCGGATTGGCGTGTTCGAAGGATGGATTGCCCATGCGGGCACGGACTTCGGCGACCGTGGAGACGCCCGGCCTGAGCTCCTGCAGATTCACGTTGTCGCAGGCCGGTAGCAAGGCCCCGACCAAGGCGGCGGAGGCGGCGGTGAGCCAAGCGGGTGTCTTCATGGGTACTCCATGGCGAAAAGGCGGGGTTTACGCCCTCGCCGCACCCGGACCCGTGGGGTCCGGTCCGGATTGGGCAGGGAGGCTGCGATGGTGCAGGAGGGCGAATAAACCGCCGAGGGAGAGGAGCCCGGCCATGCCAAACGCCAGGTGCAAGGTCGTTCCCCAGAGGAGGGGTGCCAGGGCGGCGGCTACCAGACCGTTGAAGGTCGCTTGCAGGAAGGTCTGGCAGGAAGCTGCGAGGCCGCGCTGAGCGGCATAGGGATCGAGGGCGTAAAGGGTCAGGGTGGGAACCGCCAGGGCCATGCCGCAGGTGTAGAAGAAGATGGGAGCGACGCTCCAGGGCAGCCCGGGAGGAAGCAGAAGATTGATGACCAGGTTTCCGATGGCGGCCGTCCCCATCAATCCGTAGCCGGAGGCCACGGTCCGCGGACGCGAGAGGCGGCCGGCCACGCGCCCGGAAATCCAAGACCCCGTCAGCAGCCCGGTCATCGAGGGACCGAAAAGCCAGAGAAATCCGGTTTCGGAAACCCCGAGATGCTTCATCAGAAACATCGGGGCCGAAAGCACGTAGAGGAAGAAGCCGGCAAAATTGAGGGCAATCGCACCGCAGACGAAAAGGAAGCGGGGGGTGGTAAGCACCTGTTTGTAGGTGGCCCAGAGGTAGGCCGGTCTGAGGGTCTGGCGCTTGTCGGGCGGGAGGGTCTCCGGCAAAAGGCGGTGGCAGGCCAGGGCGAGGCTGGCGGCTAGGAAGGCGAGGAAGGCAAAGGGTGATCGCCAGCCGAAAAAGGAATGGAGCCAACCCCCGATCAGCGGCGCCAGCGCAGGGGCGAAGGCGAACATCATCGTGATGTGGGCCATCAGCCGCTGCGCTGGCGGACCGTCGAACAGATCGCGGACGATGGCCCGGCTGACGACGATTCCGGCTCCCGCGCTGATCCCCTGGACGGCCCTGAGCAGCCAGAGGTGCTCGATGCGGGTGGCCAGGGCGCAGCCGAGCGAAGCCAGGCAGAAGATCGCCAGGGCGGCGATGACCACGCGGCGGCGTCCCAGGGCGTCGGAGATCGCCCCGTGCCAGAGGGTCATGGCCGCGAAGGGGAGCAGGTAGGCGGAAAGGGTTTGCTGGACCGCCAGGGGGCTGGCGCCCAGGTTCGCCCCCATCTCCGGGAAGGACGGGAGATAGGTGTCGATGGCAAATGGGCCGAGGGCCGCGAGGGCCGCCAGGAGAATGGCGATCCCCCGGGGGGCCGGCTGACCGGTCTTGGTCAGTTCAGCCATGGGCGAGCCGCCGATACTGGATCGCCTCGGCCACGTGGGGGGCGCGGATGGCATCGCTGCAGGCCAGATCGGCCACGGTCCGGGCCACCTTGAGGATGCGGTGCCAGGCGCGGGCGGAGAGATCCAGTCTGGCCATGGCCTGCCGCAGGAGGGCGGCGGCTTCTTCCTCGGGGATGCAATGCGCGTCGACCTCAGCCGCGTTGAGGCGGGCATTGGTCTTTCCCTGGCGCTGGTGTTGTTTTTCCAGGGCCAGGGTGACCCGTTCGCGGATCGAATCGGAGGATTCTCCCTCGGGGCGGGCCAGAAGGACTTCGCCGGCCAGGGCCGGGACTTCGATGTGCAGGTCGATGCGGTCGAGCAGCGGCCCGGAGACGCGGCCCCGGTAGCGGGCAATCTGATCCGGGGTGCAGCGGCAGCGGCCGGAGGGGGATCCCTGGTGTCCGCAGGGGCAAGGATTCATCGCGGCCACCAGTTGGAATTCGGCCGGGAAATCGGCCTGGCGCGCCGCCCGGGCGATATGGATGCGGCCGCTTTCCAGCGGTTCGCGCAGGGTCTCAAGCACCTTGCGGTCGAATTCGGGCAATTCGTCCAGGAAAAGGATGCCCTGGTGGGCGAGGGATATCTCTCCGGGCCGGGGTGGATTCCCGCCCCCGACCAGGGCCACCGCCGACGCCGTGTGGTGGGGACTCCGGATGGGCCGGCGAGCGAAGGCGGCGGGTCGAAACTGGCCGGCCAGGGAAAGGATCGCCGCCGACTCCCGGGCGGCGACCGGCGAGAGGACGGGCAGCAGACCGGGCAGTCGTGCCGCCAGCATGGACTTGCCGGCGCCCGGCGGTCCCAGCATCAATAGGGAATGGCCGCCTGCGGCGGCGATCTCCAGGGCGCGCTTGGCCTGAGCCTGGCCGCGAACCTCCGCGATATCCGGAACAGGATCGACGGTCTGGGCGATCGTGGCAGTTGCCGCCGGCAAGGATTCTCGCCCGCACAGATGGGCGCATACCGCAAGCAGCGTTGCCCCAGAAAGGATTTCTCCGCTGCCGGCGAGAACCGCCTGGGCAGCGCTCTCTTCGGGCAGGATGAAGCGGCGGCCGTCACCGGCGGCTTGCAGGGCCATGGCGAGGGCGCCGCGGATCGGCCTCAATTCGCCGGAAAGCGACAATTCACCGGCGAATTCGTGGCTATCCAGAAGTTGGGACGAGATCTGGCCGCTGGCAGCCAGGATGCCCACCGCGATGGGCAGGTCGAAGCGCCCGGATTCCTTGGGCAAATCGGCCGGGGCGAGATTGACCGTGATGCGGCGGGCGGGAAATTCGAAGCCGGAATTGACCACGGCGGCGCGGACACGGTCGCGAGCCTCGCGGACCTCGACATCGGG
>SSTA01000162.1 GCA_009469685.1 Azonexaceae bacterium
GAAGAGGGGATGCCACCACCGCAAAAAGTCCGTCTCGGCGATTTGTTGATTCAGCAGGGGCTGCTTACCGACGAGCAGCTCAAGCTCGCCCTTGATCGTCAGAAAGCCACCGGCCGCAAACTCGGGCGCATTTTCGTCGAAAGCGGCTATGTCACGGAAGAGGGAATTTCCCAGGCGCTGGCCCGGCAGTTGCGCATCCCCTTCCTCGATCTGCGCAATTTCAATCCCAAGCCGGAATTGATCCGCCTGCTCCCCGAGGCCCAGGCCCGTCGCTTCCGGGCGCTGGTTCTCGACAATGCCGAGGGCGAGAGGCTGCTGGTGGGGCTCTCCGACCCCACCGACCTCCAGGCCTACGACGAAATCACCCGGGTGGTGAAGCGCGACATCGACCTCGCCGTGGTCACCGAAACCCAGTTGCTCGGATTGATCGACCGGGTCTATCACCGGGGCGAGCAGATCACCGGCCTGGCCAAGGAACTGACCGCGGAATTGGGCGACGTTCCGGTGGAATTCGGCGACCTGCTGGGACTGACTCCGGGGGCCGAAGACGCTCCGGTGGTCAAGCTCCTCCAGACGGTGTTCGAGGAAGCGATGCGCTTGCGGGCTTCCGACATCCATTTCGAACCCCAGGAAAAAGGGCTGCGCATCCGCTTCCGCATCGACGGCGTGCTCCACGTCCAGACCGAAGCCGATGCCAAGATCGCCAGCGCCGTGACCCTGCGCCTGAAACTCATCTCGGGCCTCGACATTTCCGAAAAACGCCTGCCCCAGGACGGGCGCTTCAACATCAAGGTTCGCGGCACTCCGGTCGACGTCCGGATTTCCACCCTTCCGGGCCAGTATGGCGAATCGGTGGTGATGCGGCTCCTGAATCAAAACACCGGCCTGCTTTCGCTCGATCGCATCGGTATGGCACCGCGGGTCCTGGAGCACTTCCGGCACTCCCTCTCCCGGCCCAGTGGCATGGTCCTCGTTACCGGGCCGACCGGCTCTGGCAAGACCACCAGCCTTTATGCGGCGCTCAACGAACTCAACAGCACGGAAAAGAAAGTCATCACCGTCGAGGACCCGGTCGAGTACCGATTGCCCGGATTGAATCAGGTCCAGGTTCACGAAAAGATCGACCTTACTTTCTCCCGGGTCCTGCGTACCGTATTGCGCCAGGATCCGGACATCGTCCTGATCGGCGAAATGCGCGACCAGGAAACGGCCGAAATCGGCATGCGGGCGGCCATGACCGGCCACCTGGTTCTGTCGACCCTGCACACCAACGACGCCATCACGACGCCTATCCGCCTCCTCGACATGGGGGTGCCGCGCTACATGGTTGCCCTCTCGGTCCACATGGTGATGGCCCAGCGGCTGGTGCGGGTGATCTGCGCCAATTGCAAGGAAGCGTACACACCGACTCCGGGAGAGCGCGAGTGGCTGCGCTTCGAGCTTGCCGACGGGGTCGATTCCCATGGGTTTCTCCACGGCCGCGGCTGCACCCATTGCAGTGGCACGGGTTATCAAGGCCGGACGGGCGTGTACGAATTTCTCGAAATGAGCAACGAATTGGTCGAGGCCCTCAACCACGAGGACCCCGGCGTTTTCATGCAGACCGCCCGCCGCCAGATGGCCGGCGAGACCCTGCGCCGGGATGCCGTGCGGCTGGTCGTGGCCGGAACCACGACGGTCAGCGAGGCCATGCGCATCAGCAACCAGTTCGAGGATTGAGGATAGGTCATGGCCGGCGGCGGTAGTTCTTCCCTGCGGTGGGCTCGATCGGGCCGGGAGACTTAGACCGTGCCCGCCTACGCCTATCGTGGCCGCCGCGGCGGCGAGCCGGTCCAGGGAGTTCTGGAGGGGGCTAGCGCGGGGGCGGTGGCCGAGTTGCTCCAGAACCAGGGCGTCGTCCCGCTCGATATCGAGGAGACCCGGGCTGGGGGCGGACTCGACCTCAACATCAGCCTCTTCAAGCCCAAGGTCGGGCATCTCGACCTGCTCCTCTTCTCCCGCCAGATCCATACCCTCCTGAAATCCGGGGTGCCCATCATGCGCGCCCTCAAAGGCTTGCAGGAGTCGGCCATCAACCCGGCCATGCGCGAGGTCATCAAGGATGTGCGGGAGAGCCTGGAGGCGGGGCGCGAACTCTCGGTTTCCCTGGCGCGTCACCCCAAGGTGTTTTCCCCCTTCTACCTTTCCATGGTGCGGGTCGGCGAGTCCACCGGGCTCCTCGATGAAGTCTTCCTGCGGCTCTTCGAACACCTGGAATTCGAGCGTTTCATGCGCGAACAGGTGAAGTCGGCGCTGCGCTATCCGATGTTCGTCGTCATCGCCATGGCGGCCGCCATCGTCATCATCAACCTCTTCGTGATTCCTGCCTTCGCCAAGGTCTTCAAGGGCTTCGGCGCCGAGTTGCCGTTGATGACCCGGATGCTGATCGCTTTCTCGGATTTCATGGTCGCCTGGTGGCCGGCCTTGCTCCTCGCCGCGACGGTGGCGTTCGTCGCCTTCCGCGCCTGGGTGGCGACCGATGCCGGCCGCTACCGCTGGGAGGCCATCGCACTGCGCTTCCCCATCGCAGGCAAGATCCTCCTCAAGGCGGCGCTTGCCCGTTTCGCCCGCAGCTTCGCCCTCGGCACCCGCAGCGGAGTGCCGGTCATGCAGGCCTTGGCCAATTCGGCGCAGACCGTGGATAACAGCTTTATCGCCCAGCGCATCGACGGCATGCGGGACAATGTCGAGCGCGGCGAGAGCGTGCTGCGGGCGGGGATCGCCACCGGCATCTTCACCCCGGTGGTACTCCAGATGATCGCCGTCGGCGAGGAGTCCGGGGCGCTGGACGACATGATGGAGGAAGTCGGCCAGATGTATCAGGCCGAAGTCGAATACGAACTCAAGACCCTGGGCCAGCAGATCGAGCCCATCCTCATCGTCTGCCTCGGCGTGCTGGTCCTGATCCTCGCCCTGGGCGTCTTCCTGCCCATGTGGGATCTGGGCAAGGCGGCATTCCGGAAGTAGGCGGGAGATGAATCCATGGCGCCGCCCGCGAGGCTTCACCCTCATCGAACTCATCGTGGTCATTGCCGTGGTCGCGATCCTGGTCGGAGTCGGACTCAACCGGCTTACCGGCTACCAGGAGGCCGCCGAAGCCGCGGCGGCCGAAAGCAATCTGAGCAATCTGCGCAGCGCCCTGCACATCCGCTCGGCCGAACTGATCGGCAAGAATCGCTGGGACGAGCTTGCGCGTCTGGCGGCGCAAAATCCCTTCGATCTCCTGGAACGGCCTCCGGCGAACTACGGGGGAGCGCTGGCGGAGGAAGCTGCCGGCGGGTACTGGTATTACGACCGGCGAGACGGTTCCGTGGTGTACAAGGTCCTGCGCGGGGAGGCGTTCCGCGCCGCTGACGGTCGTCCCGAAATGCGCTTCGCTGTGGTCGGCCGCAATACCGCCGGCCAGGCCGTGAGCGGAGGCGGGGTGGCCTACGTGACCCTTCAGGCCCGGGGCGATTACCGCTGGCTCGACAGACCAATTCGCTAAAAGGAGCTGTTTCGATGACTTGTGGAAAATCTGACCTTTGTTATAGTGCTTCAGAATTAGTCTCCCCGTGCCGTAAACCTCGCACATCCCCTGGAGAAATCACAATGCGCGCGCAGTACCGCGGTTTTACCCTGATCGAACTGATCGTCGTCATCATCATTCTCGGCATTCTGGCGGCGGTCGCCCTGCCGCGCTTCGTCGATCTCCAGGTCCAGGCGCGCCAGGCCAAGCTCCAGGGCGCGGTGGGCGCGGTGCGCTCGGGGTCGGTGCTCTTCCACGCCCAGTGCCTTGCCGCCCTGGGCAGCGCGTCGCCCCCCGCCAACTGCAATTCGCTGACCATGGAGGGCGCCACCGTCACCGGAGTCAACCAGTATCCCACCGCCGATTCCGCCGGGGTTGTCGTGGTGGCCGGACTCAACGCGGGCGCCCTGGGCAGCGGAGCCGATTACGTTCTCTCCGGTGGGGGAAGCGGGTCGGGAGCCATCCTGACCATCGCGGTTTCCGCCCCCACCAGCGGTTCCTGCCAATTCACCTATACCGCCGCCACCCTCTCCGGAACCCAGGTCGTCGCCCCGGTGGTTTCCCTCTCCGGCAGCGGCACCTCGACCAATTGCAACTGATACTTGAGCCTTAACTTCGAAAGGACCACACCATGAAAAAACAACGCGGCTTCACCCTGGTAGAACTGATCGTCGTCATCGTCATCCTCGGCATCCTGGCGGCCACCGCCCTGCCCAAATTCGTCGATATCAGCTCCGACGCCCGGGCAGGCGTGATCAAGGGAGTCGAGGCTTCGATGCGCGGCGCCAACACCATGCTGTACGGCAAGGCGGCCGCAACCGGCGTCCAGAACAGCTCCTCGGCGACCATCTCGGCGACCAGCAGCATCAGCGTCTCCCTCGCCTACGGCTATGCGTCCAGCCGGGCGGAATTGGTCAAGGTCATGGATCTCACGCCGAGTTCAGATTTCAATCAGACCGGTGAAGATATCCAACATAAGTCTGCCACTGACCCGACCAAGTGTTACGTACGTTATGTGGCAGTGACAGCGCTGGGAGGAGCTCCGGACTACACCTCGGACCGGTCCGGCTGCTGACCGGATTCGCTCCGGGCCTGCGCCGGTAACGCTTCCTGTGCAAAGGCCCGGGCGGGTTCCCGGGCCTTTGCATCTTTCGGCGATGTCTCGACGTCAACGGGGATTCACTCTCACCGAGCTGCTGGTGACTCTGGTCGTCGCCGGTATCCTGATTGCCGTGGCATTGCCCCGCTGGTTCGGCGACACCGGTTTCGAGGCCCGCAAGTTCCGCGATGAGACCGAGGCTGCCCTGCGGCTGGCCCAGAAGTCGGCTATCGCCTCGCGTCGCTTCACCTGCGCCAAATTCACCGCCACCCAGCTCGAAGTGGTCATTGGCCCGAGTGCCGCATCGGGCAGCGGGGCCTGCACCTCGGGAACGGCCCTGGGCCATCCGGCGGGGGGACAGATTGTCGTTACCCCGGCGACCGGAGTCAGCTACGCGAGCTATCCCGCCACGCTCTATTTCGATGCCGCGGGTCGGCCCGGTGCCGCTGCGTCGATCACCGTCGGCGGCTTGGCATCGCTGCCCATCACGGTCGAGGCGGAAACCGGCTATGTCCACTAGGAGGGCCGCGGGTCGCCAGCGTGGGGTGACCCTGATCGAGCAGCTGGTTTTCATTATCGTGGTCAGCGTCGGCGTCATCGGTTTGCTTTCGACCCTGGGCCCCGCGCTGCGCTTTTCGGCCGATCCCCAGGTCAAGAAGCAGCAATTGGCTGTCGCCGAAGCACTGCTCGCCGAAATCCTGCACCAGCCCTTGACCTACTGCGACCCCGACGACGCCAACGCGTCCACGGCCACCCTATCGGGGACCAGCCCCACCTGCGCGGGGACCGATCAGGACAATGGCGGCGGCACCTTGGGGCCGGTGCCCGGCGGCGAGACCCGGAGCGGGACGGGATCCGGGGCGATGTTCGACAACGTGGCCGATTACGCCGGTTATAACCAGAACCCGGTGACCGACCTCAACGGGGCGAATGCCTTGGCGGGTTTTTCGGTCAGCGTCGCGGTGACCCGCATCGGGGCGAGCTATAGCTACGCGGGAAATCCCCTGCCTGCCGGGGCCGCCCTCAAGGTCGACGTGACGGTGAGCGGCGGGGCGACCGAGCCTCTCACCCTGTCCGGCTATCGTTTTCGCTATGCACCCCTGTACTGACCGGCGTTTTCAGGGCTTCACAATGGTGGAGATGATCGTCTCCATCGTCGTGGCGGGCGTCCTCATCGCCCTGGTGGGCATGTTCGGTCGCTGGCAGATCCAGTCCTACTTCGACATCTCCAGCCGGGCGGCCCTGGCCGACGCGGCGGATACCGCCGTGCGCCGCGTCACCCGTGAAATCCAGACCGCCCTGCCCAACAGCGTACGGGTGAGCGGCAATTATCTGGAATACATCCCGATCAAGGATGCGGGCCGTTACCGGGCCGAAAGCGACGGAACCGCCACCGTCTATCCCCTCGATTTCGGCAGCAGCGCCACCGCCACCCGCTTCGACGTGCTGGGGCCCGCGGTGGCAGTGACCCCCGGCGACCAGATCGTCATCTACAACCTTGGAATTCCGGGAGCCGATGCTTATTCGAGTAGTCCCAACAACCGCCGTACGCCCAGCGTGACCGGCGCCGCGCTGACCCAGATCGATTCCGCTTCCGCTTTCGTCTTTCCGTTCGCTTCACCGGCCAACCGCTTCCAGGTGGTGGGCAATCCGGTCACTTTCCAATGCGATCCGACCGCCGGGGTGATCCGCCGTTACTGGAATTACGGCTTCCTCGCCAGCCAGCCGGTGGCGCCTGCCTCGATGACCGCAGGTTCCAACGCGATACTCGTCGCCAATGCGGCCGCCTGTTCGTTCGCCTACGATCCCGGCGCCGGTCAGCGCAATGGCATCGTCACCGTCCGTCTCACCTTGTCGGCCAACGACGAGACGGTCAATTTGCTCAACCAGGTCGAGGTGCTCAATACGCCATGAGTCCACGGCCCAACCGCTCTCCGGCCCTGCAGCGGGGCGTGTCCGTCCTCGCGGCCGTCTTCTTCCTGCTGCTTTTTGGCCTGCTCGCCGCCCTCATGGCCAATGTCATCTCGGTCACCCATTCGGCCGCCGCCGAGGACGTCCTCGGTGCACGGGCCTATCAGGCGGCTCGCGGCGGTGCAGAATGGGGGCTCTATCAGGTTCTCGATCCGACGAACGCTACAGCGACCGGGCCCACCGCAGCGCTGCCCACCTGTTTTGCCGCCACCTCGGTTCCCGGATTGGGGGCTACGGTCTCGGTGAGCTGCGCGGCGTCGGTATCCTATACCGAAGGCAGCAAGTCGATTCGCATCTACCGGATCACGTCCACCGCCACGATTCCCGGTCCGGCCGGGCTGACCGTCGAGCGGAGCATCGAGGTCACGACGGAAAAATGCCGGGATACGGCGAGCACGGTGGCTCCATTCGGGTGTTGATATGAAACTGCTCTCTCGTTCCTTCAGGACCTCCGCTGCGGCGATGCTTCTCGCGGTCTCCGGCGCGCTCCAGGGGGCGGTGACCGAACTCAATTCCTCGGGCGGCACCACATCGACCAATGGCCTGCACATCTACATCGAGGATACCTCCAAGATGCAGGTGCGGCGCCTGAACAATACCGGGCAGGTCTATTTGCCGGGGGCCGTTCCGCCCAGCAACAGTCTGGACAACGGGATATTCCTGCGGACGCCCAATGGCAGCGTGTACGGGCCTTCCCATACGGTGTCGGCGTTCAGCGCCGTCACGGCCTACCCCAGTCGCTCGATTTCCGCCGCCTCGCCCGCCAACCCCATCGCCAACGGCACGACCCAGACCGCCACCGGAACCTATGCCATCACCGGCGGACCGTCGCTGAGCGTCGAATACAAATACCTGCGGCCCTACGAATTCGTCACCCTCACGGTCACCTTGACCATTCCATCGGGCTATCCCGTCAGTGCCGCCAATCCCGTGCGCTACATGCACGCCATCGATACCTACCTGGGCGGCAGCGACAACGGCTGCGGGGTGACCTTCGTCGACACCAACGGCCACCGGGTGGTGGGAACCTATCCGCCGGCGTCGGGGACGAGCTGCCCGTCGACCAGTTCGATTCCTTCCGGGGTGAGCATCATCGAATCTTTCCGCGAGCGCAGCGGGTTGAGCTTTACGAGTTACTGCACCGCCCGCTGGAGCGACTTCTGGGACACCAGCAGTCCCTATGCGAACTGCGCCGTGCTCAATCCAGCGCAATTTCCCAACACGGTGACCTCCACCTACCAGGATACGGGGGTTGGGATCGCCTACGATTTCACTGCCGTCGGGACCTACGTCTTTTCCTACGATTTCGTCATCGGCTCGCCGGCAGTTCCGCCCTACGATCATCTCGAGCTTCGCTACAACCCTGGAACCAGCCTCTGCCCCTTCGCCATCACGGTCCTCGGGTGTCTGGCCTCCACCGTGCCCTGCCCGGCCGGCAGCGAACTCGACGCCAATCTGACCGGAACGGTGACGGCCAGCGGCGGATCGGTCACCCTGACGCCGGCTTCCGGCAATTTCGCCATCGCCAGCGGCACGCCGACCACCACGGTCGCGGCCCAGGTCGGGACCGGCGGCGCGACGGTGACCCTGGGCGCCTCCAGCCTCAGTGCAACACCGCTCAACGGCGTTCGCTGCTGGGACGGGAGCAGCGCGACCTGTTCCTTCACCGCCCCTACGGCCTCGTGCTTTGCGGCCGACCTCGACGCCTGCAGCAATCTGGTCGGCAGTCCGGCCCGCTGCGGGGCTACCGGCAATCGCCTCTACACCAAGGTGGCGGGTCAGGACATGAACTTCGACCTGGTGGCGCTGACGGCGGCGGCGGCCGTAGACACCGGATTCAACGGCTCGGTGAGCGTCGACCTGGTCAAGAGCGGTGGGACGGCCGTGGACGCGACCCGCTGTCCCACTGTCTCGCCGACCGTTCTCAGCGGCATCAGCGCGCAAACCATCGCCTTCAGCTCCGGCCGGCCGGCCAGCGCCACCACCTATTCGATTCCCGCTGCCCAGAATTCCAACGCCGCCCAGAACGTATGGGTGCGAATGACCCAGAGCGGCGCGGGGACGACCAAGATTCTCTGCTCCAACGACCGCTTCGCCATCCGTCCAGCGGCCGTGACTTCGGTTACCTCGTCGGACGCCGCAGCGGATACCGGGGGGACGAGCGCGACCGCCACGCCCATCCTGAAGGCCGGCAGTACGGCTTTTTCCCTTGCCGCCGATACGGGAACTCCAGGGTACGACGGGACTCCCGCCGTCGACCCTTCGTTGATCGAGTGGCTATCGGCGCCTTCGGGAACGGGAACCCTCAGCGGCAGCTTCACCACGGCAGCCACTGCCAGCAGCGGCAATGGCGCATCGGGATCGGCGTTCCTTTACGACGAGGTGGGCTATTTCCGTTTCAAGGCCAAGGGGGTGTTCGACTCGGGCTTCACCGCCGCCTACCAGGACGGGTCCAATACCCGCTGCCTCAATACGGCGCCCGATGATTTTCGCAATACGCCGGACAGCAGCGGCAAGGTGGGCTGCAAATTCGGCAATACGGCGGTGACCGGCCACTTTGGCCGCTTCGTTCCCGACCACTTCGATACCGTCGTGACTCAGGGCTGCCCGGCCGGTGGCTACACCTATTCGGCCCAGCCCTTCACCACCACCGTCACTGCACGCAAGGCCGGCGGCGGAACGACCCTCAACTACCAAGGTTCCAGTTTCGCCAAGGCGACCACGCTGTCGGCGTGGGACGCGGCGGGAACCGCGGCCAACCCCGGGCCCGGCGCCCTGGCCGGAAGCAATTTGGCCGCGACGACCTTTGTCGCTGGCGTCGGGAGCAGTGCGGCCACTGCCTACGCCTTCTCGTCCCCCGCCACGGTGCCTACTGCGGTGCGGATCAGGGCCGTGGATAGCGACGGCGTCACTTCGCTGAGGACGGCACCGGCGACGACGGTGGAGGGATCGGCGGCGGTGCGTTCGGGGCGGTTCCTGATCGGAAGCGCCTATGGGACCGAATTCATCGCCCTGCCGGTTCCCGCCGAAGTCCAATTCTGGAGTGCGGCCGGCTGGCAGCGCAATACGGCCGATACCTGTACCGCTCCGGTGGTGCCGACCGCAGCCAACGGCGGTCTGTCCTTCGCGAGCCAGACGCCGCTCAACCAGTTGGCGGCGGGTGAAACCACCGCCAGCCTCAGTTCGCCAGTGGCTTCGGGAAGCGTGGGATTGCGCCTGACCGCTCCCGGGGCGGGAAACCATGGCTACGTCGACATCGTCGGCGCGGTGGTACGGGGGGCAAATACCTGGCTGCTTCTGGCGGCGCCGACCACGCGGGCCTGCTTCGGCAAGTGCGGTCCCCGGGCAGCGGTGATTTATTCCCGGGAAAGATACTAGTTTTTATAAAAAATCGTTGAAATTTAATATGTTGCAGGCTATCCTTTTCAAAATACTTTAGTTGGTGGCAGGGTGCGTATATTCCGGGGAAAACTGGAGGCGGGATGGCAGGCGGTGGTGCGCAGGGATGGGTGCATCGACCTCGCCCACGTGATCCGCGACCGCGATTCCCGGCCACGGATTGAATCCCTGGAAACCTTTCGGATCGAGACCGATTTCTCCGCGGCGCTCGGGCGGCTCAAAGGAAGCCGCAATCTCAAGCACCGCGCCTGCACCACTTTGCTGGAGACCGCCGATTATCGGTTTGTCCAGGTGGACGCCCCGGCGGTGGCCGACGAGGAAAGAGTCCAGGCCCTGCGTTGGCGGCTGAAGGACATCGTCGATTTTCCCGTCGACAACGCTGCGCTAGCCGTCCTCGACATTCCCGCCGGCGAGGCTGCTGCAGGACGCCCGGCCGCCGTTTTCGCCATCGCTGCGGCTGCCGAGACGGTGGCCGCCTGCATGGGCCGCTTTGCTCAGGCCGGCGTGCCCCTGGCTGCCATCGACATCCCCGAGCTTGCCCAGCGCAACGTGGCCGCCCTCTTCGAGGAGGCGAGCCGCGGGCTCGCCTTCCTGCATCTGGGTGAGGAAGGCGGACTGCTGACCATCACCTACCGGGGCGAGCTCTATCTGGCCCGCCACATCGACGTTTCCACCCGGGCCCTCGGCGACGCCGATGGCGAACGGCGCCAGACCTTGCTGGAGCGCCTGGTGCTCGAGCTTCAGCGCACCCTGGACAATTTCGATCGGCAATACAATTTCATCTCCGTCGTCCGCCTGGTCATCGCCAGCGAAGGCTCGACCGAGGGGCTGCTCGAAGCCCTGGGCCAGAATCTCTACATTCCGCTGACGATCATGGATCTGGCCACGGTGGCCGATTTTCCCGGGGTGCCGGAATTGCGCAATCCGCAGCGGCAGGCTCAATGCCTGCAGGCCATCGGTGCCGCGCTGCGGGAGGGCGAGGCATGAGCCAGCAGATCAATCTCCTTCTGCCCGAGCTGCGCCCCCGGCGTGACTGGCTGGCGTTTCCCGCGGTTGCGGCGGCAAGCCTCGCGGTCATCGTGGGAATCGCCGGGATGGCCGTCTGGGGTCGGCAACAGGCTGCCGATCTGGCCGTCCAGCAGACTCGGGGCGAGGCGGAACTCGCCGAACTGCGCCAGCGCATCCAGGCCCTGGGCCAGGCGCTCGCGGCGCGTCATCCCGATCCCGCCTTGCAGGCGGAAGTCGAGAGGCTGTCCGAAGGGGTGAGGCAGCGTCAGGAGGCGCTGGCCGCCGTCGAATCCGGCCGCATCGGCTCCCGCCAAGGCCAGTCCGGCGTCCTGCGGGGGTTCGCCCGGCAGACCATGGAAGGGGTGTGGCTCACCGGCGTGGCGCTGGCCGGCAGCGACGTCGAAATTCGTGGGCGCCTGACCGATTCCGCTCTCCTGCCCCATTACATCAGCCGCCTCAATGGGGATGGCATGTTCCAGGGGCGGCGCTTCGCCGCCCTGGATATGAGGGAGGGTAGCGTGACTCCACCCCAGCAGGCCGGATCGGCACCGGCGGCGAACGCGACGCCGGGGGCTGCTCCGCAAGCAGGCCGGCAGTTCACTGAATTTGTCCTCCATGGCAAGCCGCCGAAGGAGGGAGCGGAGCGATGAAGCCGAGACCCGCCTTCCTGGCGCCTCTGGCCAAGCGTTATGACGCCCTCCAGCGTCGCGAGCGCGTGCTGGTCGCTGCCGTTGCAGTCCTCGGGCCGCTCCTGCTGGGCTTATCGCTTTTCGTCGATCCGCAGTTCGCTCGCGTCCGGACCCTGCGCAACGCCATTGAGCAGCAGCGTTCCACCCTTGCCGACACCCGGAATCAGGTGACCCTGCTCGAAACCCAGGCCCAGGCCGATCCGGATGGACCCAAGAAGGCTGAATTGGCGGGTCTGCAGCGTCAACTGGCGGAAAGCGACCAACGCCTGCTGGAGCTGCGCGATACCCTGGTCGCTCCCGAGGAAATGAATCGTCTCCTCGAACGTCTGCTGGTTCACCATGGCGGTCTCCGTCTGGTCTCCCTGCGGACGCTGCCGCCGGAGAGCATCCTCGGCGCGCCCTCCAAGGGGGAGGGCAAGACCGAAGCCAAGGTCGCCCAGGAGAGGCAGTTCGACATCTATCGTCATGGCGTCGAAATGCGCCTGGAGGGCGGGTATCTGGAACTTCTCGGCTATCTCGAACAATTGGAAAAGGCCGAGCGCAAGCTCCTTTGGGGGGCGGTGCAACTGACCGTGGTCGCTCATCCCAAGGCCCGCATGACGCTGACCGTATACACCTTGGGATCGGACAAGACATGGTTGGCCATCTGAAGCCCGGCCTTCTTGTCATGCTCCTGACGGGAGGGCTGGCGCACTGCGTCGAGGCGGCGGATCTCGCCGATCCCACGCGGCCGCCGCCCGAATTTGCGGCGGCGCCCACCGATGCCGCCGACGCCGGCGCCTTGCGGCTCCAATCGATCGTTCTGCCCCGCTCGGGGCGGCCGCGGGCGGTGATCAACGGCCAGGTCGTCGCGCTCGGTGAAAAACTGGGGGAAGCGACCCTGGTCAAGGTGAGCGAAGGGGGAGTGGTGTTGCGCGGGCCGCTGGGCGTCGAGCGCCTCGCTCTGACGCCCGAGGCGAGCAAGACTCCGGGGACCAAGCAGGCCGTCAACAAGGCTGGTGACAAAAAGGAAAGACCATGAGGATCGTCTGGATCGCCCTGATCGGGCTGGCGCTGACGGCGTGCAATCTGCAACCGCCACGCCGCGGCGACGCTTTCGACAAGATCGACCAGGAACTGAAAGCGGCGGCCGAAAGCAAGCCTCGGGCACCGGCCGAGGATGCCGTCGGGCGGGCGATGATGCCGCCGCTGCCGGTCGCCGAGGCGCCGGCCGTCAAACCCGAGCCGCGCTTCAATCTGGCCGTGAACAATGCCCCCGCCGGCCAGGTCTTCATGGCCCTGGTGGCCGGAACCCGCTACAGCATGCTCTTTCCTCCCGAACTTTCGGGCAACCTGACTCTGAATCTCAAGGACGTGACCGTCCGCGAAGCCCTCGACGCCATCCGGGAAATCTACGGCTACGAGTACAAGATTGCTGGAAATCGCATCACCATCCAGACCAATTCGTTCCAGTCCCGCATCTACCAGATCAACTATCTCGCCAGTCGCCGCCAGGGAATGACCGACATGCGGGTGACGTCGAGTTCCCCCAGCGTAGTCAATCCCAACGGTTCCAGCGGGGGTAGTACCGGGGGCGCCAACACCACATCCACCAACCAGACGGCCCAGGCGGCGACGGCCACCGGAGCGACGCCTACCGCTGGCGGCCTGTCGGTCTCCAATACCGACGCGAGCCGGGTGCGGACGTCTTCCGACAACGACTTCTGGCATGACCTGCGCACGGCACTGACGACGATCGTCGGCGGTGGCGAGGGGAGCAGCGTGATCGTCAGCCCGATGTCCGGCGTCGTCCTGGTCAAGGCCAGGCCCCAGGAATTGCGCGCGGTGGAGACCTACCTCAAGGCCACGCAACTGATGGTCGAACGCCAAGTCATGCTGGAAGCCAAGATCGTCGAAGTCTCCCTCAACGACTCCTTCCAGACCGGCATCAACTGGGCCAAGTTCGGCGGCAACAACCAGCGCTTCACCGCCGGCATCCTGGCTCCGGGGACGACGCTGAGCGGCGGCACGGCGCCGATCACTGGCACCGCGGCCACTTCGGGTACCGCGGGCTCCGGAGTAGCCGTCACTCCCGGCACCGCCGGGGCCATTGCCGCCACCGCCCTGGGGCAAGGCTTTTTCGGCCTGGCCTTCCAGTCCAAGGATTTCGCGGCCCTGGTCTCCTTCCTGGAAACCCAGGGGGACATCCAGGTGCTCTCGAATCCCCGGATCGCCACCCTCAACAACCAGAAGGCGGTGCTCAAAGTCGGGTCGGACGACTATTTCGTCACCAATATCTCAACCTCGACGACCACCAGCGGTACCGGAACCGTCACCACGCCGACCATCACCCTGCAACCCTTTTTCTCCGGCATCGCCCTCGACGTCACGCCCCAGATCGACGACGAAGGCAATATCATTCTCCACATCCATCCGGCGGTGACCGTGGTCGAGGAGCGGTCCAAACAGGTCGATCTCGGAACGCTCGGTTCCTTCACGCTGCCGCTTGCCTCCAGCACCATCAACGAGACCGACTCCATCGTCCGCGTCCAGGATGCCCACATCGTCGCCATCGGCGGCCTGATGAGCCAGGAGCAATCGGCCAGCCGGAACGGCTTGCCGGGTGCCAGCCGGGTTCCCGGACTGGGGACCCTGTTCGGCCAGAAGGGGGCCGCGAATCGTAAGCGGGAACTGGTCATCCTGATCAAATCGACGGTCATCCAGAACGAGAATTCCTGGCGCCAGGACCTGGTCGAGACCCGGGAGCGCGTCCAGGATCTCGATCCGCGCAAGATCGAGTGGGCGACGCCCTGAGGCGCCGAGGGGTACCGTGTATCTGGAACACTTCGGCCTCAACGAACTTCCCTTCGGCATCACCCCGGATACCGCATACACCTTCATCGCGGCGAGCCACCAGGAAGCCCTGAACACCCTGCTGGTGGCCCTTGCCGGCGGCGAAGGCTTCATCAAGATCACCGGCGAAGTCGGTACCGGAAAATCCCTCCTCTGTCGCCGCCTGCTCCAGACCCTGCCCCCGGGGAGCGTCTCGGCCTACCTGCCCAATCCCTACCTGGCGCCGCGCACGCTGTTGCTGGCGTTGGGCGAGGAATTGGGCCTCGATCTCGATCCGGCGGCCGACGACTACCATCTCCTGCAGGGGATCAACCGCAAGCTCCTCGAATATGCGGCCGCCGACCGGCAAGTCGTGGTCTGCATCGACGAAGCCCAAGCCATGCCGCGGGAAACTCTCGAAGCCCTGCGCCTGCTGTCCAACCTCGAAACCGAGAAGCGCAAGCTGCTCCAGATCGTCCTCTTCGGCCAGCCGGAGCTGGATGAACGCCTCGCCGATCCGGCCGTGCGTCAACTCCGCCAACGCATCGCCTTCCACTACCGCTTGCAGGGTTTGGGGCGGGGCGAGATCGGCAATTACCTGGCGCACCGCCTGCGGGTTGCGGGCTATCGGGGCGAAGGACTCTTCGCGTCGGCTGCCAACCGCGCCCTCTATCGCGCCAGCCGGGGGACCCCGAGGCTGGTGAATATCCTGGCCAACAAAGCCTTGTTGGCCGTTTTCGGCGAAGGTCGCCAGACTGTGAAGACCCGCCATGTCCGCCTCGCGGCCCGGGACACCGAAGGCGCCCACGATCCCGGATGGTGGTGAGATGAGCTTGGTCAACGACATGCTGAGGGACCTGGAAGCGCGCCGGGCAGGCGATTTGGGCGCGCCCTCCCTGCAGCGGGAAGTCCGGGCCTTGCCCAGCGAGCGCAAGGCTGCCGGCCGCGGCGTGGCGGTCGTTCTGGTCCTGGCTGTGGCGGCGGGGGGACTCGGCTGGGGGTTGGCGGTGAAACCTCAGGCTCCGATCCGGGAACCCGCCAGCGCTTCTTCCCTTCCAGCCGCCCCAGTTCCGGCTCCCGCCCCAGAGCCGGTGGCGCCTGCCGCCAGCCCGGCGACCGTTCCATCTCCGGCAGCGGAACCGGTGCTGCCGCTTCCAGCCCAAATCGCCACTGATGCTCAGCTGCCCGTTGGGGTCGATACGAATCTGCGCCTGACCCGGGGGATTGCGGTCCTGCCCCCCGAGCCCCCCTCCCGCCCGGCACCGCCGGCAGAGCCGCCGCGAGCGGCCGAACCCGCGGTACCGCCGCCGGCCAGGATCGATCCGCCTCCCGTAGCCAAGGCGGCCGCCCCCCTCGCTGCCGGAGTCGGTCCCGCCAGTATCGAGAAGACTGCGGTAGTGGCCAGCCCGCGGGAGCGGGCCGAGGCCGAATATCGCCGGGCCCAGACCCTGCTGGCCGCGGGCCAGACTTCTGTCGGGGCGGAGGCTCTTGCCGCCGCCCTGCGGCTGGATCAGACCCATGTACCCGCCCGGCAGGCGCTGCTCCGGCTGCTCCTCCAGGGGCAGCGCTTCGACGAGGCGGCGGGGCTGCTGAACGAAGGTCTGGAAGCGCTTCCGGCCCAAGTGGGATGGGCGATGACCCTGGCCCGCCTGCAGGTGGAAAAAGGGGATCTGGCGGCAGCCGAGCACACCCTGGCGCGGTCGGCTCCCTACGCCAAATCCCAGGCCGACTACGCCGGGTTTCACGGCCACATCCTCGGCCGCCTGGGCCAATCCCGGGCGGCAGTCGAACGCTACGAACTCGCGACGCGCTTGGGGGCCGGCGAGGGGCGCTGGTGGTTCGGTCTCGGTCAGGCGCTCGAGGGCGATGGCCGATCGCCGGAGGCGCGGGACGCCTATCGCCGTGCTTTGGCCACCGGCACCCTCAGTGGCGAGCTGGCAGCGCTGGCGGAAAGCCGCCTGCGCTGATTTCCGGCGCCTTGGAAGCGAAAATGGGCGGGAAGCGCTGGACCAGGAGCGCCAGCAGGGGCTCCTGGGGCGCCCGTTCCCGCCAGCGGGCCAAGACTTTCGCCGCATATTCGGGATAGGCGGCCACCGCGCGTTGCAGCAGGATTTGGGCGCCGTCGGGATCGCCATCGAGCAACTGGATGTAGGCGCACTTGAAAACGATTTCCCGGCTGGCGGAGAAGCGTAGCGCCCGCCCGCAGGTCTGGCGCTTGGCCTCCAAGTCTTTGGGGCTGTCGTCCATCAGGCTGGCGGCGGCGAGATCGACGTAGGGGCGCAGCAGGGGTTGGCCGGCCACGCGGGTCAGGGCCGCTCCCGGCGACGTCTCGGGGGGGAGCCGGCCGTTGGCGGTGTCCTCGAGCAAGGCGTAGTCCGCCCGCAGAGTCAGGAGCGCGATGCTGCCGAGAACGGCGATTCCGCCCACCAGCCAGGGAACCCGCAGGCCAAGGTCGAGGGGCCGTCCGCGACTGATGGCGCCGGCAACCAGCGCCGCCGGTGCAAGAAAGAATCCGTACCAGAGGGGATATTCGAGGAGCGCATGGATGCCGACTATCGTGGCCGTCGCCGCCACCCACCAGAGCGCGGCGTCGGCTTCCCGTCGCCAGAGATCTAACGCCCAGCGCAGTCCCAAGCCTATCGTCAGCAGGGCGGCCCCGGCACCCAGTTCGGCCATGAGATTCAA
>SSTA01000163.1 GCA_009469685.1 Azonexaceae bacterium
CAAGCAACGGGTTGCCCACCTGATCAAATCCAACGGCTGGCCCATGGTGCTCAACTGCGTCATCCACCGCATGAACATCGATTACATCGGCCAGATCATCGAGATGGCGGTGGAACTGGGCGCGGAGTATCTGGAGCTGGCCAACAGCCAGTACTACTCCTGGGCCGAGGTGAATCGCGACCACCTGCTTCCTTCTAGGGAACAGCTGGAAAACGCAGAGCGGATCACCAACGAATACCGAGCGAAGCTGGGCGACAAGATCCGCATCTTCTTCGTCGTCCCCGATTATTACGAAACCCGCCCCAAGAAGTGCATGAACGGGTGGGGCAGCGTCTTCCTCACCGTCACCCCGGACGGCACCGCCGTCCCCTGCCACACCGCCGCCATGTTGCCCGGACTTGAGTTCCCCAATGTACGCCACATGGGCATCCGGGAAATCTGGTACGAATCGGAGGGCTTCAACCGCTATCGCGGCACCGGTTGGATGAAGGAACCTTGCCAAAGCTGCCCGGAAAAGGAAAAGGACCTGGGCGGCTGCCGCTGCCAGGCCTACATGCTTTCCCAGGACCCCAACGCCGCCGACCCGGTGTGCAGCAAATCTCCCCATCACGCGGTCATCGAGGCGGCAGTCGCCCGCGCCCAGCTTCCCGATGCCGAACGCCTCGCGCACCCCCTGGTCTTCCGGGATCCGAAGGAATCGCGGCGGCTGTCGGCAGTCGAGTAGGGCGGCGCGGGAGATTCTCCCGCCGGGCGACGCGGCCCTGGGGCGGAGCAACCGTCAGAGAGCGGTCGGGAATCGCTTGCCCGCGCTCCGCAGCACTTGTTCCGCCGCCTTCACTCCCCGGTACTGCGCCTCCTCGAAAAGCGAAAATCCCGACAGGTCGGCGTGGGCGAGCTTGATCCGTGGCGACGACCATGCGGCAAGCGCTTGGCGGCCGGCACCCCATAGCGAACCCGGAATCGGCCGACGCATGGCGTGACCGTGGCGAAAGACGTCGAGGCGGGTGACGTGGCGCCGCAGGTCCGGATGCACTCGTTCCAGCTCGCCCAGGATGCCTTCGGCCCAAGTCTCGCGGGGGGTTTCCAGCAGACGTCGGCGGGCCTCCGCGGGCGCCTCGTCGCTGAAGGCGCGGTAATAGGTGAAGACGGTCCCCGGCAGGCGGCGCCGGATCAACTGGTGGGTGGCGACCACGTAGCCCAGCCCCTGGCCTTCGTAGAGGACATTGTCCCAGGCGGGGGGCGCGCCCCGGCGTTCTTCCGGGAAATCGGCGAGGTGCAGATTGGCAACCAGCCACGGGGCATAGTCGCCAGCGAGGGCCGCTGCCCGCGGCCCCGCGGGCATGGCGTTCCACACCCGGGGCAGGAGGAAGACCGGCGCGGCCCAGATCAACTGACGGGCAAGGTAGCGGCAGCTGCGGTTTTCCGCCGGCAGCCAGCAGTCGATCTCGACTTCGTGACGACCCTCCCGCACCCGCCACACCAGGGCTCCGGTGGCGATGCGCCCCGCCGCCCGGCGCGCCAGTCCTCGCACGAGCCAGCCGTTGCCGTCGGGCGCGGTGAGGACGCTGTCGCCGGCGGCATTGGCCGCCTGCCCATTGCGGCAGGCGAAATAATGGAGGCCGGCCCAGGCCGAGGTCTGATCCGCGCGCAGGCCGTAATCGTCGCGGCAGGCGTAATCGGCCAGCCAGCGCAGGGTGGGGGCGGTGAATCCCTGCTCCTCGAGCCACCGGCCGAAGGAAATGCGATCCAGGGCAAGCCAGCGGGGATCGCGGCTGGAAAGCTCCATGGGGATGGCGAAGGCCCGCCGCCCATCTTGGCCGCAGGCGGCCTTCAGCCCCTCCATGGTTTCCTGAAAGCGCCGTTGCTGAGCCCGCTCGTCGGCATCGACGCCGATACGGGGCAGCAAACCGTCTTCCCAAAGACCGTTGCGGAATACGCGCTCCTGGGGCGTGGCGCACAGGCGGTTCTCATCGTAGAGCGGCCGCTCCGCGTCCGGGTCGCCGGTCAGGGTCCCGATTTCAGCCAGGAGTTCGCGTACCGCCCGGGATTCCCGGGTGGGCAGCGGGAGGTAGTGGGCGCCCCAGGGATACGCCACCAGGGGACTCGCCCCGCTGCGCGAGTTCCCGCCGGTCTCCGCTTCCATCTCGAGGACCAGGAAATCCTCCGACCCCGCCTTGGCTAGCCTCCAGGCGGCGGCCAGGCCGGAAACGCCCCCTCCCGCAATGACGACTTCGGCCTTGCGCGTCTCCTCGGGCTCGGGGAAATTTCCGTCTCGGAGCCGATGCCCGAGCGCGTGAGACATGCCCAGCAACTCCCCCGGCGGCAGAGGCATCTGGGCGGGGGCACAGCCGGCTACGGCGACGGCGCCCAGGGTGCGGAGGAAGTCCCGGCGGTCAGGCAAACCGACGCAGGGAGAGGGTGACCGAGAGCTGGGCGCCGAGCCACCCGAGACCCGCTCCGGCAGCGGCGAGGGCTCCGGCGGCGAGCGCTCCGGGTCCCCGCAGGGCGAAGGTGCCACCGTACAAGGCAGCCAGCTCCGCCACCGGCGTCGCCAGCAAGCCCAGCCCACCGGCGACCAGAGCGTAGGCGAAGACCCCGCCCAGCAGTCCCTGGAGGGCGCCAAAATACTGGAAGGGCCGCCGAATGAAGGCATCGGTGGCCCCGATCAGGCGGGCCACCTCGATCTCCGCTGCCTGGGAGAGCACCTGGAGCCGGATGGTATTGAAGGTCACCGCCACCAAGCCGGCGGCAAAAATGGCGGCAAGCAACGAGACCGCCAGGCGTCCGAGGCGCAGGAAGGCATCGAAACGTCGTATCCAGGCGGAATCGAGCTGGACGTGGGCTACCCGGGGCCAGCCGGTGAAGGTTTGACGCAGCGCTTCAAGAGCCTCCGGCGCAGCGCCTTCGGGTTCGACTACGAAGGCGTCTGGGAGCGGATTGCGCGGGAGGCTGGCGACGATCTCGGCCATTCCTTCACTGGCTTGCAAACGCTTGAGCGCCTCTTCGCGGGGAACGAAACGCCAGGTGCCCGGCACCTCCCGGCGCAGCCGCGACTCGATTTCGGCGAGATCCTTGCGGCTGGCGTCGAGGGCCATGAAGACGCTGATCTGCTGGGCTCCGGCTGCGTTTCGGCCAACGTCGCGCAAATTGTCCAGAAGGACGAACCCCGCCGCCGGCAGGGTCAGGGCGATACCGATGGCCAGCAAGGAAAGCAGCGTGCTGAGGGGCGCTGCGACCAAGCGGCGGATGGCGCTCGCCAAGGCAGCGCGGTGCTGGGACAGCCAGGGTCCGATCACGGAACAAGCCTCCCGTGATCGAGGCGCAGCACATGGGGCCGGTAGCGCTCTATCCACTGCGGGTCGTGGGTGGCGACGACGACGGTGACGCCGACCTGATGGAAGGATTCGAAAATCTCCAGGACTTCGAGGGCGGACTGGGCATCGAGATTTCCCGTGGGCTCATCGGCCAGCAGGATGGTCGGCCGATTGACCACCGCCCGGGCAATCGCCAGGCGCTGCTGCTCGCCGCCGGAGAGGGCTATGGGACGGGCCTTTTCGCGTTCGAGCAGGCCGACCTTGTCGAGGGCGGCCTGGGCGCGACGCACCGCTTCGCGGCGCGGCAGCCCGACGATCTCCAGGGGCAGGAGGACGTTGTCGAGAACTGTGCGGTCGAAGAGGAGTTTCTGGTCCTGGAAAACCAGTCCGAAGTGGCGGCGCAAATACGGCAGGGCCGCCTTGCGCAGGGCCGCCAGATTCTGTCCGTTGACCACCAGGCTGCCGGAGGTGGGACGTTCGATGGCCGCAACGAGTTTGACCAGGGTCGATTTCCCTGCCCCGGAGTGACCGGTGATGAACACCATTTCCCCGGCGGAGACCTCGAAGCCGACGTCCCGCAAGGCCTCATGGCCGCCCGGATAGCGTTTGGTGAGGCCGGAAGCGGCGATCATCACTCAAAGAGAGCGTCGACGAATTCCCGGGCGGCGAAGGGGCGCAGATCGTCGATCCCTTCGCCGACGCCGATGAAGCGTACCGGTTTGGGGCACTGGCGGGCGATGGCGGCGAGCACGCCACCCTTGGCCGTGCCGTCGAGTTTGGTCACCACCAGGCCGGTGATCGCGACGGCCTTGTCGAAGGCCCTGACCTGGGCCAAGGCGTTCTGACCGATGTTGGCGTCGAGGACCAGCAGCGTCTCGTGGGGACCGTCGGGTTCGACCTTCTTGATCACCCGCCGGACCTTGGCGATTTCTTCCATCAGGTGCAATTGGGTGGGCAGGCGGCCGGCGGTATCGGCGAGGACCACGTCAATACCACGCGCCTTGGCGGCGGCGATGGCATCGAAGATCACCGCTGCCGGGTCGCCGCCTTCCTGAGCGATGACCGTGACGCCATTGCGCTCGCCCCAGGTCTGCAATTGCTCCCGGGCCGCGGCCCTGAAGGTATCGCCGGCGGCAAGCAGGACGCTCTTGCCCTGGCCCTGGAAATACTTGGCCAGCTTGCCGATCGAAGTGGTCTTCCCCGCCCCGTTCACTCCGGCGATCATGATGACGAAGGGTTTTTGGCCCCCCAAGACCAGCGGCGCCTCCAGCGGAGCCAGGGTTTCGGTCAGGGCGTCGGCCAGGGCCTCCTGGATTGCCGCCGGAGTGTCGAGCTTGGCGCGCTTGGCGCGGGCCTTGAGTTCGGCCAACAGGTGCCCGGTGGCCTCGATGCCGACATCCGAAGTGAGCAGCAGGGTTTCCAGCTCCTCCAGAAGTTCGTCGTCGACCTTGCCCCGGGAGAATAGGGATTTGAGCTTGCCTCCCCACTGGGCGCGGGTCTTGGACAGACCTCGGAATAGGCGCTCGCGCCAGCTGGGAGTGGCCTCGGCGGCCGATACGGCTTGGTCGCCGGACTTCTTGAAGAAACTGAACATGGAGATCGCGGTCTGAAGCGCTACTGACAGCACGCCGGCAAGCCATTAAGATGCCGCACGCAAACGGTATGCGATTCTAGCAGAAAGCCCTCCCGCCCCATGGAAATGCGCACTCTACTTCCCGCCCTGCTCCTGCCTTGTCTGGTCGCCACGGCCCAGGCCAATCCCTTCGAGACCACCCTCAAGAACGGCCTGCGCATCATCGTCAAGGAGGATCATCGCGCTCCCACGGCGGTGCAGATGGTCTGGTACCGGGTCGGCAGCATCGACGAGGTCGACGGTAATTCCGGCGTTGCCCACGTCCTCGAACACATGATGTTCAAGGGCACGCCCAAAGTCGGCCCCGGGGAGTTCAACCGCCTGGTCGCCGCAGCGGGAGGACGCGACAACGCCTTTACCAGCCGCGATTACACCGCGTACTTCCAGCAGGTGCCCAAGGAAAAGCTGCCCGAAATGATGCAGCTCGAAGCTGATCGCATGCGCCATTTGAACGTCGACCCCAAGGAATTCGCCCAGGAAATCAAGGTGGTCATGGAAGAACGGCGCATGCGCACCGACGACAACCCCCAAGCCAAGCTCTTCGAGCAGATGAATGCGGTGGCCTTCCAGGCCCACCCTTACCGGCGGCCGATCATCGGCTGGATGAGCGACCTGGAGACGATGACCGCCGCCGACGCGCGCACCTGGTACGACACCTGGTACGTCCCCAACAACGCCACCTTGGTGATCGCCGGCGATGTGGACCATCAAGAGGTCTTCGCCCAGGCTGAGAAATTCTACGGCCCCTTGGAGGGGCGTCCGCTTCCCGTTCGCCGGCCACAGACCGAGCCGATCCAGGAAGGCATCCGCCACCTGACGGTCAAGGCCCCCGCCGAACTTCCGGTCCTCCTGATGGGTTACAAGGCGCCGGTCCTGCGCGACGTGGCGAAGGACAGCGACCCCTACGCTCTGGAGATGCTGGGCGCCGTCCTCGATGGCCACGCTGCCGCCCGCTTCGGCAAGAAGCTGGTACGTGAAGACAAGGTCGCAGTCGCGGCCGGGGTCGAGTACGACAGCAGTGCCCGCGGACCAGGTATGTTCTATCTCCACGCCAGCCCTTCGGAAGGGCGCACCGTCGCCGATGTCGAAGCCGCCCTTAGGGCCGAGATCGCCCGCATCCAGAAAGACGGCGTCGACGAGGCCGAATTGAAGCGCGCCCGCGCCCAACTGGTGGCCGGCCAGACCTACAAGCTCGATTCGATGTTCGCCCAGGCCATGGAAATCGGCCAGATCGAATCGGCAGACTTGTCGTACCGGGATCTCGGCAAGATCCTCGAGCGCTTGCAGCAGGTCACTGCGGCGGAAATCCAAGCGGTGGCCAAGAAATATTTCAGCGACGAAAGCCTGACGGTCGGCATCCTCGACCCCCAGCCCTTGGACGGCAAGCCCCGTCGACCCGCCGCCGCCACCCGCCACTGAGAACGCCCCATGAAACGCCTCCTCCTCGCCCTCGCGACCCTCTACGCCCTTCTCATCGCACCGCTGGCCGAAGCCGGCGTGCGCATCGAGCACTGGATCTCGCCCTCCGGCGCCCGAGTCTATTTCGTCGAAAGCCGCGGCTTGCCTATCCTCGATGTCCAGGTCGATTTCGCCGCCGGGTCCATGTTCGACCCCGAGGGGAAATCGGGGACCGCGGGCCTCACGCGCACCCTGCTCGATCTGGGGGCCGGAAATCTGGACGAGAATGCCATTGCCGACCGCCTCGCCGACGTGGGCGCCATCCTCTCCGGTGGCGCAGACACCGACCGCGCCTCGGTGGCTCTGCGCACCCTGGTATCCCCGGACAAGCGCGACCCCGCACTGGACATCCTGCGTACCGTGCTTGCCTCGCCCCGTTACGACGCCACCGTCTTCGAGCGGGAAAAAGCGCGCGCCGTAGCCGGCCTGAAGGACGCCCTCACCCGGCCGGACGCCATTTCCGGACGCGCCTTCTGGCAGGCCCTCTATCCCAAGCACCCCTACGGCCGCCAATCGACCCCGGAATCCGTCGCAGCGCTTACCCGGGAAGAATTGCTCGCCTTTTACCGTAGCCATTATGTTGCCCGCAACGCCACCGTGACCCTGGTGGGCAGCATTGCCCGCGGCGACGCGGAGCGCATCGCCGAATCCCTGGTTGCCGGACTCCCGGCGGGCGCTCCGGCGGCGCTACCGCCCGCACCCGGATTGCCCAAAGGCGAAACGCGCGCCCTTGCCCATCCAGCGACCCAGTCCCATATCACCATCGGTCTGCCTGCCGTCGAACGCGGCAATCCCGATTTCTTTCCGCTGCTGGTCGGCAACTACACCCTGGGCGGGGGCGGTTTCGTCTCCCGGCTGATGAAGGAGGTCCGCGACAAGCGCGGTTACGCCTATAGCGTCTACAGCTATTTTGCCCCGCTTCGCCAGTCCGGCCCCTTCCAGATCGGGCTCCAGACCAAGCGCTCCCAGGCCAAGGAGGCGCTGTCGGTCGCACTGGATGTGCTCAAGGCGTTTCTCGCCGAAGGCCCGACCGCGGACGAACTGGCCGCGGCCAAAGCCAATCTCACCGGCAGCTTTCCCCTGCGCCTGGACAGCAACAAGAAGATTCTCGAGAACGTCGCCAATATCGGCTTCTACGGGCTGCCCCTGGACTACCTGGACCGCTACCAGGAGAAGATCCAGGCGGTCACGGCCGACGACGTGCGGCGGGCCTTTGCCAAGACTGTTCGCCCGGATCATCTGGTGACGGTGACGGTGGCCGCCGATTGAACACAGTCCGCATCGTCGGCGGGAATTGGCGGCGTCGCGTCCTACGCTTTCCCGACAGTACGGGGCTGCGCCCCAGCCCGGATCGCGTGCGGGAAACGCTCTTCAACTGGCTAGGGCAAAGCCTGGAGGGCTGGGTCTGCCTCGATCTGTTTGCGGGCAGCGGTGCGCTGGGGTTCGAAGCGGCCTCGCGGGGAGCCGACCGGGTGGTCATGGTGGAAAAAGCTCCCCGCGTCTTTGCCGCCCTGAAAGATAACGCGCAACTCCTGGAGGCCGGTCACAAGGTGGAGTTGCTGCGCGGGGATGCGCTACAATACGCGGCCTCGACGTCGTCCCGATTCGACCTGATCTTCCTCGACCCGCCGTATCACTGCGGCTGGATCGACAAGTTGGCGCCCTTTTTGGGCCGACTAGCCGGAGAGAACGCGGCTCTCTACGTCGAAACCGAATACCCCATCGACTCGCTGGGATCCTGGACGACGACGCGCCGGGGCCGGGCGGGGGAAGTCCATTACCACCTGCTGCAGCGGCACCCGGCCTGAATGCTCAACCACCGAATCGCCATCTACCCCGGCACCTTCGACCCGATGACCCGCGGTCATGAGGATCTCGTTCGCCGCGCCGCCTTGCTCTTCGAGCGCGTGGTGCTCGCCATTGCCGAGAGCCCGGCCAAGCGTCCCCATTTCCCCCTGGCGGAACGGGTGGCCATGGCGCAGGAGATCCTGGCCGACGTCCCCAATCTGGAAATCGCCGGCTTCAATACGCTGCTCATGAACTTCGTCCATGAACGCGGCGCCAAGGTCATTGTCCGCGGCCTGCGGGCGGTTTCCGACTTTGAGTACGAATTCCAGATGGCAGGAATGAACCGCAGCCTCTATCCGGAAGTCGAAACGGTGTTCCTGACTCCGGGCGAACAATACATGTTCATTTCGGCGACCATGGTGCGTGAAATCTCGCGCCTGGGCGGCGACGTGAGCAAGTTCGTCCAGCCCTGCGTCGAACAACGCCTACGGGCAAGCAATTCAGTTCAATGAGAGAGGAAAGACGGCCATGGCCCTGATGATTACCGACGAATGCATCAATTGCGACGTTTGCGAGCCGGAGTGCCCGAACGAAGCCATTTCGCAGGGAGCGGAGATTTACGAGATCGACCCGAACAAATGCACCGAGTGCGTCGGCCACTACGACGAACCCCAGTGCGTCCAGGTCTGCCCGGTGGATTGCATCCCCAAGAATCCGGAGAAGGTCGAAAGCGACGATCAGCTCTGGATCAAGTACGAAAAGCTCACCGGCAACAAGCGCCCCTGAATTCCGGTCGGTCTTTCAGTCTCATCCCCGCGAAAAACCCGCGCCTTGCGCGGGTTTTTATTGAGCCGCAATCTCGACGTCAGGCCGCACGGCGAACCGCCTGAGCGGGGGACAACAGCCGGCGCAAGCGGCCTGCGACATCTTCCAGCCCTTGAATTTGCTGCAGCAGGGAAGCTTCGACGCTGTCGAGCTCGGCTATGCGGTCTTCCAGGGTGTCGGTGGCCAGGTGGATGCGCTTGATGCTTTCGAGCCGCCGCTTCAGTTGAATTTGATGCTCCCGCACCTGGGTTTCCATGGGAGCCATGATGGCCTTGAGCCACAGTTCGGCATCCCGGTTGGCGTGCTCGAAGGCTCGCCGCACCAACACCGCGACCTCGTCGAAGAATTTCTGGATGATATTGCGCTTTTCATGGGTCAGGAGATTGACCATGGTCGCCAGATGGGTTCTGCACCACTGATCCAGGCGGTCGATTTCCTTGATGTAGCGCAGGAGGGAGAAGGGGGTCGGGGAACCGAGTTTGAGCCCGTGCTCGACGGAAAACTTCTTGTAGATGGCGTCCATCATGGTGAGGATTTCCTCCACCTCGCCACTCGATTTTTGGAGCGCCCCGCGGGACTCGGCGAAGAAATGCGCCATGGAGTCGGTGAGCGTCTTGGAGAAATTGGCACCGTCCATCGATTCACGGGTGCTGCGGGTCAGCTGCTTGAGGGTATCGATGCCCAAGTGGCCGAAGAGACGGTTGGTGAGGGTCGAAAAGACGCTGCGCACCGCGTAGTAACGTTGCAGACCCGCCTCGAATTCGTCCTTCTCGGCCCGCACCTTGCCCATCATGTACTCGACGACGCCCTTGTTTTTTCCGCGCAGTTCGGTGAGTTCGGTGAGCTGCTCGCGCAGTCCCGCAAGGCGCGATTCGAGGAGCCCGCGTACCCGGCGGCTGACTTCGCCGAATTCGGTCTCGGTGTTGTCGCGCACGATATCCTGTTTGGCCGGAATGAGCTCTTCCGAGAGGGCCGATTCCAGGAGCGGCAAGCGGCTGCGGGCGAGCAATTCGGCATCGCCGCTGATCTTGGCGACCAGACCCTTCTGGGCCGATACAGGAAAGACCTGGCGGACCGGCAGACTGAGGATACTGGCACAGGAATCGGACTGTTTCCTGATTTCGGCTTCGATTTCCTCGGGCGTCTTCAACTCGTCCCACAGACCGTCGATCTTGTTGAGAACCACCATGCGGCCGCGGCGGGCCGCACCGCCCTCACCGATATGCTCCTTCCAGATGGTCAGGTCGGACTGGGTCACTCCGGTATCCGCAGCGAGGATGAACAGGACGGCGTGAGCATTGGGCAGCAGGGAAAGCGTCAATTCGGGTTCGGCCCCGATGGCGTTGAGCCCCGGCGTGTCCAGTATGACGAGCCCTTCTTTGAGGAGCGGGTGAGGAAAATTGATCACCGCGTGCCGCCAGCGCGGAATCTCGACGCGACCGTCGTCGCCGACCCGATAGGCATCGGAGTCGCTATCCCCCACCTGGAAGCCCAACTGCCGCGCGACGTCTGGAGCGACGCGATTCGTCTCGCTCACGTGCCGCAGGGCTTCCTGCATGGATTCCGGCGAGGCGACGTCGAGGGCGACGAAACGCCACTCTTCGGGAAACTTCTTGTACTCCCCCACGCTCGCGCTCGCCCCCCGCGTCTCGATCGGCAGAAGTTCTATCCGGGGGGGGCGCGAGGCATCGTAAAGCAGCTCGGTCGGACACATGGTGGTGCGCCCGGCCGAAGAGGGCAACATGCGGTTGCCATATTCGGCGAAGAAGATGGCGTTGATGAGTTCCGACTTGCCGCGGGAAAACTCAGCGACAAATGCGACGTTCAAGCGGTCTTCGCGGAGGCGCTCAAGGAGTTGCGACAAGCGCAGGTCGCTCTGGGCATCGGACAACTCGTTCTCGGACAACCACTCCTGAAGCTCGCCGACGCAGGCGGAAAGCTGCGAGCGCCATTCGCTATAGGCAGCAAATTGGTGACCGAGGGACATGGTGCACTCCGAAAGGGCAGAAACGAGACAATCAATCTAGCACAATTCGACGGGCAATCAACATGTTGTATGCATCACGATCGGCTGCCGACGCCGATCCGTGGCGCCCGCGGCGTTCACGGCAGCCCTCTAGCGTTGGCAGTGGGGGCAATAGAAGGTCGAGCGCCCGCCTTGGCGGGCCAGGCGGACGATGCTGCCGCACCGGCGGCAGGGCTCGCCGGCGCGTCCATAGACGGCGCAAGTCAGTTGGAACCAGCCGCTTCCGCCGTCGTGATGGACATAGTCGCGGATGCTGCTCCCCCCTGCCGCAATGGCATCGCCGAGCGTCTCGCGCACAGCGGCGGCCAATCGCTCGCAGGACTTGATCCCCAGGCGACCCGCCGGCCGCAAAGGAGAAATACCTGCCCGGTAGAGACTTTCGGCGGCGTAGATGTTCCCCACGCCGACCAGGATTCGCGCGTCCATGAGCAGGTTCTTGATCGGTCCCCGCCGACCGCGGCTGATGCGATGCAGCCAGGCGCCGGAAAATGCGGGGCCGAGGGGCTCGATCCCGAGGACCGCCAACAGCGGATGCAGCTCAGGCGCTTCGCCAGGCTGCCAGTCTATGACGCCAAAGCGGCGGGGATCGTGATACCGCAAGACCATGCCAGCGAAGACAATATCGACGTGGTCGTGACGCCCCGGCGGTTCCGGATTTTTCGTCAGTCTGAGGGAGCCCGACATGCCCAGGTGGACGATCAGCCAGCCGCGCTCGTTCCCCCGCCGACAATCGAAGAGCAGGTACTTTCCGCGACGCTCAATACCGGCGACCACACAGTTTTCAAGCCGTTGCGGCAGATCTGGCGGAATGGGCTCCCGCAGTCTGGGAAAGCGCACCGCGACGCCCAGAATGGGGTGACCGAGGACTCCTGGGAGGAGCCCCCGACGGCAGACTTCGACCTCGGGCAATTCCGGCATCTTGTCCCTCTTTCCATTCCCCAATAACATCGCGACTCAAGGCCATTCTATGCCGCTCAATGCTAGCTTGCGCCGCAACCGCCCTGCCCGAAAGACTTTCCCCATGCTTCGCACCCTCGCCGTTGTCCTTGCCCTGGCCTTCGCCACGACCGCCCCTGCCGCCGGCGATCCGGGAAAGTCCGCCCCTCGCCGTACTCCCGCCCCCGCCCCGGCGCCAGTGGCGGGAGGCCCGGACAACGACGCCGATCTCTATGGCCGCACGGTCTTCCAGGTCCTGCTGGCCGAAATCGCCCTCCAGCGCGGACAGATCGACATGGGGGTCGGGGCCTACGCCGACTTGGCTCGCCGCACCCGGGACGCCAAGGTCGTCGCCCGCGCCACCGAAGTTGCCCTGATTGCCCGCCAGGCCGAGTTGGCGCTCGACCTGGGCAAGCTGTGGTTGCAGATCGAGCCGGATTCCCAGCGCGCAAGACAGGCGATCTCGACCTCCCTGGTCATGCTGAACAGGATCGAAGAGCTGGCGCCGGAAATTTCCGCCCTGCTGGAACAGGACAAAGCCAATCTGGGCGACAATCTTCTGCGTCTGAATCGCCTTCTTGGCCGGCACGGCGACAAGCAGGCCGTGCAAAGGCTGGTGGATGCCGTCGCCCAACCCTACGCAGGAATCGCCGAGGCCCACCTTGCCATGGCCACGGCCGCCGGCAACGCGGGTGACCTGAACCGCGCCCTCGCCGAAGCCACCCGAGCTCAGGAGTTGCGCCCCGACTGGGAGATGGCTGCCCTTCTGCGCGCCCAGTTCGTCTCGCGCCAATCGACGGCCGAAGCCACGCAGGTGCTGTCCGAATTCCTGCGGGTCAATCCGGGTGCCAAGGACGCGCGCCTCGCCCTCGCCCGCATCCTGATCGCGGAAAAACGCTACGACGAATCGCGCACCCACTTCGATCGCCTACTCAAGGATTTCCCCGACAATCCGGAAATCATCTATCCCGTGGCCATGCTGGCGCTACAGGCCAATGACCCGGTCACCGGCAAGGCGCAACTCGAAAAACTCCTGACCGGCGATTTCAAGGACAAGGCGACCGTACACTTCTTTCTCGGCCAGATCGAGGAAGAAGCCAAGAATCTCGATTCCGCCCTCGCCCACTATCAGCAGGTCAGCGCCGGCGAACAGTACGTTCCCGCCCGGGCGCGGGCAGCCCAGATTCTGGCCGGGAAGGGACGCCTGGACGAAGCGCGCCAACTGGTCCGCGATACGGTCGGCCGCACGCCGGCGGAGAAAATCCAGCTCGTCCTCGCCGAGGCGCATTTGCTGCGGGAATCCAAACGGATCGACGACGCCTTCGCCCTGCTCAATGCCACACTGCACGCCAACCCTGACGACCTCGACCTGCTCTACGACTCGGCGCTGATCGCCGAACGGCTGGGCAAGTTCGACATCCTCGAGGCCCGCTTGCGGCGCCTGCTCGAAATCAAGCCCGATCATGCCCACGGCCTCAATGCCCTGGGCTACTCCTTCGCCGATCGCAATATCCGGCTGGCGGAGGCCTACGAGCTTATCGCCAAGGCCTCGGCCCTCGCCCCCAACGATCCCTTCATCATGGACAGCCTGGGTTGGGTGCTCTTTCGGCAAGGCAAGATCGATGACGCGCTGAAGACGCTGGAGCGCGCTTATGGTCTCAAGTCGGATCCGGAAATCGCCGCCCATCTGGGTGAAGTGCTGTGGAACGTAAACCGCAAGGAAGACGCGCGCCGGATTTTGGTGGAAGCAGCCCGCAAGAATCCTGAGAACGAGGTTCTCGGTCAGGCCGTCAAGAAATTCGCCCAGCCTTGAGAGCCGCCTTAGCTGCCTTGCTGGTTGCGGGCTGCGCTTCCCTGCCTCCACCCGAAGCCGATCGCGAGCGGGTCGGAGATTTCGCGGTGGAAGCCCGCTTCGCCCTGCGCACCCTACGCCCCGGCGAGACGGTCCAACAGGCGAGCGGGCACCTGTCCTGGTCCCACGACCGGGAAGCCGACCGCATTCTGCTTGCCTCGCCCTTTGGCCAGGGGCTTGCGGAAATCGTCATCGACAGCACCGGTGCGCGCCTCAGAACCAGCGACGGCTCCCTCAGGCAAGCGGCCGACGCCGACGCTCTTCTGGCCGAAGCCACAGGCTACCGCCTACCCTTGGGGGAACTGCCCGCCTGGCTTCTGGGCCGCGGCGGGCCGACAAGCCAGATCGACCGGGATTTCGCCGGTCGCCCGCGTCTGATCAAGGAAAACGCCTGGCAGATCGAATACGGTTACGACGACGACCGCCCCACATCCCTGCCCACCCGACTCACCGTCACTCGCGACAGCGAACTCGACCTGCGGCTGCGCATCGAGGAGTGGAGAATCCCTTGACCGATCCAGCCCCCAGCCCCTGGGAGAACACCTGGCCGGCCCCGGCCAAGCTCAACCTCTTTCTTCACGTGGTCGGCCGCCGCCCGGATGGCTACCATCTCTTGCAAACCGTCTTCCGGTTCATCGACCGGGGCGATCGCCTCTGGTTTTCGCCGCGTTCCGACGGTCGCATCGTGCTCGAAAC
>SSTA01000164.1 GCA_009469685.1 Azonexaceae bacterium
GCCGGCGTGCGTCTCTGGCGCCTGCCGGAGGCGGACCCCGGGATTGGAATCCTGTCGATCAAGTCCCGCATGCACACCCTGGGCATCGAGGTCCTCGAAGGGCTGCACGCCGCCATCGCCCAGGCCGAGCGCGATCTCGACGGGGCGGTGATCTGGCACGACCCCCCCTTCGCCGTCGGCGCCAACCTCAAGCAGGTGGTCGAAGCCCTGGCTGGCGGTCAGTTCGACCTCCTGGAGGCGACGGTGGAAAAATTCCAGCGCACCTCCCAGGCGCTCAAGTACTCCCGGGTGCCGGTGGTCGCCGCGGTGCAGGGCATGGCGCTGGGAGGCGGCTGCGAATTCCTCATGCACGCCGCCAAACGGGTGCTGGCTCTGGAGAGCTACATCGGGCTGGTCGAGGCGGGAATCGGCGGCATCCCCGCCGGAGGCGGCTGCAAGGAATTCGCCCTGCGCGCCGCCGAGTGGGCGCGCCGCTCGCCGACTCCCAACGAGGTCTTTCCCTTCCTCCAGAATGTCTTCACGCCCATCGCCATGGCCAAGGTCGCCGGCAGCGCCCAGGAAGCCATGGATCTCGGCTTTGTGCGCGAGACCGACACCGTCGTCTTCCATCCCCGGGAACTCCTCCACGTCGCCCTCGCCGAGGCGCGCGCCCTGGCCGAATCCGGCTACGTTCCGCCGCCGCCAGCCCGCGACGTGCCGGTGGCCGGGCGTACCGGGATCGCGACCCTGGAGATGGTGCTCTTGAACATGAAGGCGGGGGGCATGATCTCGGCCCACGACTATCGCGTCGCCCGCTGTGCCGCCGTCGCCCTCTGTGGCGGCGAGGTGGATGCCGGCAGCCGGGTGGACGAGGAATGGCTCCTCACCACCGAACGCCGCCTCTTCGTCGAACTGCTCAAGACGCCCGAGACCCAGGCCCGTATCCGCCATATGGTCGACACCGGCAAGCCGTTGAGAAACTAGCAGGAAGCCTGGAGGGGGGCGGCCTCTTTCCCCGCCCTCCCGCCAAGAAAGGAAAAGCCATGAATCGAACGCTCCAGGATGCCTACATCGTCGCGGCGACGCGCCTGCCGGTGGGCCGCAAGAACGGGATCTACGCCGCGACGCGGCCCGACGACCTGCTGGCCCAGGCCTTGCGGGCGGTGGTGGCGCAAGTCCCCGCCCTCGATCCCGGGCGCATCGGCGACGTCATCTGCGGCTGCGCCATGCCCGAAGCGGAGCAGGGGATGAACGTCGCCCGCATCGGCCTGCTTCTCGCCGGCTTGCCGGATACGGTGCCGGGGATGACCCTCAACCGCTTCTGCGCTTCCGGCCTCCAGGCGGTGGCCGACGCGGCGGCGCGCATCCGCCTGGGGGAGGCGGATGCGGTGATCGCGGCGGGGACCGAATCCATGAGCGTGATGCCCCAGATGACCGGCAACAAGACGGCCATCAACCCGGCAGTCTTCGAGCGCGAAGAGAATCTCGCCATCGCTTACGGCATGGGGCTGACGGCCGAGAAGGTGGCCGAGCGCTGGCAGATCGGCCGCGAGGCTCAGGATGCCTTCGCCGTCGAATCCCACCGGCGGGCGACGGCGGCCATCGCCGCCGGCCATTTCCGGGCCGAGATCAGCCCCGCGCAGGTGACCCGCCGGCAACCCGACCTCGCCCGGGGAGAAGTGCGGGTGAGCGCGACCGCGGTCGACGTCGACGAGGGGCCGCGGGCCGATTCCAGCCGGGAATCCCTGGCCCGGCTGAAGCCGGTGTTCCATGCCCGGGGATCGGTCACCGCCGGCAATTCCTCCCAGATGTCCGACGGCGCCGCGGCCGTTCTCCTGGTGTCCGGGCGGGTGCTCAAAGACCACGGTCTGACCCCCCTGGCCCGCTTTGTCAGCTTTGCCGTCGCCGGGGTGGCGCCGGAAATCATGGGCATCGGCCCCGTGGCGGCGATTCCCCTCGCCCTGGAGCGGGCCGGCATCGGTCTCGCCGAGGTGGACTGGCTCGAGCTCAACGAAGCCTTTGCGGCCCAGTCCCTGGCCGTGATCGGGGATCTGGGGCTGGACCTGGCCCGGGTCAATCCCCTGGGCGGCGCCATCGCCCTCGGCCATCCCCTGGGCGCCACCGGTGCCATCCGCACCGCGACGGTGGTTCACGGACTGAAGCGAACCGGCGGGCGTTACGGAATGGTCACCATGTGCGTCGGCACCGGCATGGGGGCGGCGGGGGTTTTCGAGCGCCTGTAGCGCCGCTCTCCCGACTTGCCCGGCGCGGGGGATGGGGTTAACGTCCCATCTGATCAAAAAGAACAAGGAGGGGAGCATGGACAAGATCTGGCTCAACAGCTACCCGGCGGGGGTGCCCGCCGACATCGCCATCGACCACTGTCCGTCCCTGGTTGCCCTGGTGGATGAGGCCTGCCGTCGTTATTCCGGTCAGACGGCGTTCATCAGCATGGGGCGGGAGCTGAGCTACGCGGACCTGGATGCCCGCTCGCGGGAGTTCGCCGGCTGGCTGCAGTCCAGAGGCTTGGGCAAGGGGGATCGGGTGGCCCTGATGATGCCCAATCTGCTCCAGTATCCGGTGGCCCTGTTCGGCGCCCTGCGGGCGGGCTGTGTGGTGGTCAACTGCAACCCCCTCTACACCCCGCGGGAGCTGGAGCACCAGTTGAAGGATTCGGGCGCCACGGCCATCGTCATCGTCGAAAACTTCGCCCATACCCTGGAGCAGGTCGTCGGCCACACGGCCATCCGTCACGTGGTCGTGACGTCCATGGGGGAAATGCTCGGATTTCCGAAGGGGATGCTGGTCAACTGGGTGGTGCGCCATGCCAAGAAGCTGGTGCCGCCCTGGTCGCTCGCCGGGTCCATCGACTTCGCCGCCGCCCTTGCCGAGGGACGCCGGAAGCCGCCCAAACCGGTGGTCCTCGGCCACGACGACCTGGCCTTCCTGCAATACACCGGCGGCACCACCGGGGTGGCCAAGGGGGCCATGCTGTCCCACGGCAATATCGCCGCCAACGTGATGCAGGCCCATGCCTGGATTCGACCGGTGATCCGGGACGGCCAGGAATTCATCGTCACCGCCCTGCCGCTGTATCACATCTTCGCCCTGACGGCGAACTGCCTGACCTTCATCATGGCCGGGGCGCGCAACCTGCTCATCGCCAATCCCCGGGACATTCCGGGTTTCGTCAAGGAATGGGGCCGCTACCCGGTGTCGGTGGCCACCGGGGTCAATACCCTGTTCAACGCGCTGCTCAACGACCCCAATTTCGCCAAGCTCGACTTCTCCCCCATGCGCATCACCCTGGGCGGCGGCATGGCGGTCCAGTCCGCGGTGGCCGACCGCTGGCAGGCGATCACCGGCGGTCCGCTGCTCCAGGCCTATGGCCTGACCGAAACTTCGCCGGCGGCCACCATCAATCCCCTGGACCTCAAAGCCTTCAACGGCTCCATCGGGCTGCCCATCTCGTCCACCGAAGTGTCGATCCGCAACGACGACGGCGGCGAGGTCGAGCGGGGCCAGGTGGGCGAAATCTGCATCCGCGGGCCCCAGGTGATGAAGGGCTACTGGCAGCGGCCGGAGGAAACCGCTCTGGTGATGTATCCCGACGGCTTTCTGCGTACCGGCGACATGGGCTATGTGGACGCGGGGGGCTTCGTCTATCTGGTGGATCGCAAGAAGGACATGATCCTGGTGTCCGGATTCAACGTCTATCCCAACGAGGTGGAGGAAGCCGTCGCGATGCACCCGGGGGTGCGCGACGTGGCGGCCATTGGCGTCCCCGACGACCGGTCCGGCGAGGCGGTCAAGGTTTTCGTGGTGCGCAAGGATACGAATCTGACCGCCGAGGCGCTCATCGAACACTGCCGGCGCGAACTGACCGGCTACAAGGTGCCGCGCCAGGTGGAATTCCGCGAGGACCTGCCACGCACCAATGTTGGCAAGATCCTGCGCCGGGCGCTCAAGGAAGGGGGCTGAGGGGCAATGGCCATCCCGGAGACCCTGCGCCGGGGACTGGCCTTGCCGGTGATCGGCGCGCCCCTGTTCATCGTCTCCACGCCGGAACTGGTCATCGCCCAGTGCAAGGCGGGGGTGATCGGCGCCTTTCCCGCCCTCAACGCCCGCCCCGCGGGAGAACTGGAGCGCTGGCTGGACCGCATCGACGGGGCGCTGGCCGACTGCCCCGAGGCGGCGCCCTATGCGGTCAATCAGATCGTCCATGCCAGCAACCCCCGCCTCGAGCATGACCTGGAAGTCTGCCTGCGCCGTCGCGTTCCCCTCATCATCACCAGCCTGCGGGCGCCAGGGGAAGTGGTGCCGGCGGTCCATGGCTACGGGGGCCTCGTGTTCCACGACGTGATCAGCGTGCGGCACGCGGAAAAGGCCCTGGAAGCCGGGGTCGACGGCCTCATCCTGGTCTGCGCGGGCGCGGGCGGGCATGGCGGCACCCTGAGCCCCTTCGCCCTGATGGCCGAGGTGCGGAAGTTCTACTCCGGGCCGATCGCCCTTTCCGGGGCCATCGCCAGCGGCCGCGGCATCCTGGCAGCCCTGGCCCTGGGCGCCGATTTCGCCTACATCGGCACCCGCTTCATCGCCACCCGGGAGGCTGCCGCGGTCGCAGCCTACAAACGGTGCCTGGTCGATTCGACCGCTGCCGACATCGTCTATACCCCCTATTTTTCCGGCGTGCCGGGCAACTATCTCAAAGCCAGCATCATCGCCGCCGGCTACGACCCGGAACACCTGCCCGAGCGGGGCAAGGACGCCCTCGA
>SSTA01000022.1 GCA_009469685.1 Azonexaceae bacterium
CACCTCCGCCTGAGCCTCTATCCCACGGCCGTCCAGGGCGAAGGAGCGGGCGGCAGCATCGCCGGCGCGCTGGCTCTGGCCGGCGCCGGAGGCCACGATGCGGTCATCCTCTGTCGCGGGGGCGGCGGAATCGAAGATCTCTGGGCCTTCAACGAGGAGGCCGTCGCCCGCGCCATCCGGGCATGTCCGGTCCCCGTGGTCTGCGGAGTCGGCCATGAAACCGATTTCACCATAGCCGACTTCGCGGCCGATGTGCGCGCCCCCACCCCGACCGCCGCCGCCGAACTGGCGGCTCCCGACCGGCAGGCCCTGCTCAGGCAAATCGCCACCGTAGGCGACCGCCTCAGGCGCCGTACCGCAAGGCAGCTTGCCGAGGCCTCGCTCGCCCTCGACCGCCTTGTGCCGCGCCTGATCCACCCCGCCCGGCGGATCGCCCTGCAGCGGGATGCCTGCCTGGCTGCCGGCCAACGGCTCCAACGGAGCGCCACCCGCACAATCGGCGAGCATCGGCTCCTGCTGGCCGCCACTGCAACTCGGCTGGCCGCCTCCCGCCCACGGCCGGCCGAGTTGGGCCAGGGGCTAGACCATCTGGCCAGCAGGCTGGCGGCGGCGGGACGTCAGCGGATTTTCGTCACGGATGGGAAACTAAAAGCGCTTGCCAACGGTCTGAACCAACTCAATCCCCATGCCGTACTAGCCCGCGGATACGCCTTAGCTCTGGATTCCGCCGGGCACCCCATCAAAGATGCCCAAACCCTGCACCCGGGTGACCGCCTTCGGCTCGCTTTTGCCCGGGGCGAAGCCGCCGTCCTCGTCGAAGAATTGCCCGACGCCCCGGCTCCCCATTAGACTTTTCCACCAACATCCGCTTTTTCGTCCCCCCATCCCAATCAACGGAGATCACCATGGAACATCAACTGCCGCCCCTGCCCTTTGCCAAGGACGCCCTCGCCCCGCACATGTCGGCCGAGACCTTCGACTACCACTACGCCAAACATCACCAGGCCTACGTCACCAACCTCAACAATCTGATCAAGGGCACCGAATACGAAGCCCTAGACCTTGAAGCCATCGTCAAGAAGGCCCCTGCTGGCGGCATCTACAACAATTCCGCCCAGGTCTGGAACCACAGCTTCTTCTGGAACTGCCTGAAACCCAACGGCGGCGGCGCCCCCTCCGGTGCCCTGGCCGAGGCCATCAACAAGAAATGGGGCTCCCTCGACGAATTCAAGAAGGCCTTCCAGACCTCCGCAGTGGGCAATTTCGGTTCCGGCTGGACCTGGCTGGTCAAGAAAGCTGACGGCTCGGTCGACATCGTCAACATGGGTGCCGCCGGCACCCCCTTGACCACCGGCGACAAGGCCCTGCTGTGCATCGACGTGTGGGAGCATGCCTACTACATCGACTACCGCAACCTGCGCCCGAAATTCGTCGAGACCTTCCTCAACAATCTGGTGAACTGGGCGTTCGCAGAGCAGAACTACGCCGGCTGACCCCACCGAGCATTCCACGCCGAGCGAGAACGAGCGCCCCCGCGGCGCTCGTTTTTCGTTGACCGCCCGCAGTCGATCCGCCACCCTGCCGTAAGGAAACGTCAGCACCGGCGACCAATCCTCAGGCCATCCCTTTCCCGCCCGAGGACCCCATGAACCCCATCTGGGCCATCGCCCCCGCCCTGCTCTCCCTCGCCCAACCCCTCGCCGCAGCCGAGTGCAGCGCCACCAGCGGCCGCGAGCGGGTCACCCTGGTCGAACTCTTCACCTCGGAAGGCTGTAACAGCTGCCCCCCGGCAGACCGTTGGCTGAGCAGTCTTATCCGAGCAAAATCGTCCGGCACGGTCATCCCCCTGGCTTACCACGTCGACTACTGGGATAGCCTGGGATGGCGCGACCGCTTCGCCAAACCGGCCTTCACCGCCCGGCAAGAGGCCCGACAACGGGCCGGGCGCTGGTCCTTCCTCTACACCCCGCAAGTCGTCCTCAACGGCGCCGATTTCCGCGAATGGCGCGGCACCACCGATCCTGCGCACCTGGCGCGCCCTGCCCCGGCCCGAGCCGAAATCAGTCTGCGTACTGAATCCAGAAGCCCCGGCGCGATCACCGCCCATGTCGAGGTTCGCGTCCCGGAAGTCTCCGGACCAGGGCGCGAAGGGACCGTCCTCCACTTGGCCCTGGTCGAAAACGGACTCGTCTCTGAAGTCAGCGCTGGCGAAAACGCTGGCCGCCGCCTCGAGCACAGCGCCGTCGTCCGCGATTGGGTCGGGCCCCTGGCCCTCGATGGACAGGGCAGGATCAGCGCTGCGCACGAATTTCGCAGAAACGACATCGACACTCGCCAGGCTTCCCTGGTCGCAATCGTGGAAACAGCGAATCGGCTCGAACTCCTCCAGGCCTTGCGCCTGGACATCTGCCCCTGAGCTCGGCGGAGCACCCGCGGGAATCATCCCCTCACTTCATCGATCCCTGCTCACCCCGGGGGTCGCCCAAGCGGGAAAAACCTTGCCGCCCACAAGCGCGGTCCGCCGACGCGCACCCTGACCAGGCAGCCCACCAATCTGTCGGGAATATTTACATGTCCGGCAGGGCAAAATGATAACCACATGAATTATATGACTATAATTTTTTTGCATGATAATTGCTTAACGATTGGCACGCCATTCTGGCGAACCCATGCGTCGGAGTTCAACCGAACGCGCTGTGTGTCCAACGGCCAGCTGATTGATTGGCCGGAAAAAGTAAGGAGACCTGATATGTTCAAGAAAACACTCGCCATGTTGACCCTGGCCGCGTCGCCCCTTGTCGCCAGTGCTACGGTTATCGACATGGACATCTATACGGTGCTCCGCACCAGCCCAGGGGACGGCGTCCCGGATTTCCTCGAAGTCAATTTCTTCAATCCAAAACCCGCCGGAACCGCACCAGCCACACTGACCATCCGTGCCGAAGGCGTCGATCTGAGCGAGAGCGATTCCGTCAGCCTCAACGGCAACTTTCTCGGTCTTCTCACCCATCAGACGTACAACTTCTGCTGCTTCGACCTGCAACTTGGCCCCGGCGATCTCGGTTTTGGTCAGACCGAAAGCCTGGATTCCTTCTTCGACATCTTCGTCGAACTGAATCCTGGCCTGAACACCCTGCGCATAGATCTCGATCCTGGCAACTGGATCGCCGAGATCGAGACGATCCATATCGAGATCCCCGAACCGACCTCGGTGGCTCTGGCCGGCCTGGCACTACTCGGCCTGGCGGCAAGTCGTCGTCGCAGCTGAATCGCTAGTAGCGGATTCTCGACCAGCGCAGTAGTCGAAGCGCATCCAGGCAACGCCAACCCCGTTGCCTGGAGCATTGCCCGATCTCGGAATTCAGGAATCGCCTCACAATTGCGCCTCATCCCCTGCGCGGACCACGGGGCTTGCGATCACACCTACTTCACGCGAAGAGCGGGCGAAAATAATCGGGTTTTCCAGACGACCACGGGGAAGCGAGCGCGCTGCGTCGCTTCCCGCGCAACTCTACGCCACTGAAGGCTAGCGAACCACCTTGCCTCCAGAAGAGGCTACCCGCTCCAGAACGAATGCTTGCATCTCCTGCGACACGCTCTTGAGCGGGATCGTCATGAACTGTGCTTTCGAAAAGAGCACGAGCCAAAAGTCTTCAAAGCACCAAAGTTCAAGAACTGAAGACCACTTCAAGGAAGAGCTTCCAATGCCGGAACTGACCGTGAAGGATTCGCTGTCGGCAATGAACTGGGCCTCGGGTGCACCCATGTCGCGTAATTTTTCGAGCGCATTGCGATAATGAACAAAATAAAGCGCACCCGAAAAACAGAAGCCGAGAGCAGCAACGGTAGCTAGAACGCCAATCTCCCAAGTTCGATTGCCCATTGCCCACAGATAGGCAACATAGGCGGTCAACGCCGTCAGAACCAACGGGAAAGCAAGGCCGACCGTGTGGCGCCAAAAAGCAAACGTAGCTTGCCTCAACAGCGTCTTATCGTAGGCCAGAGTAGCCCGGTGAATCATGTGGCCCAACGAGGCTGCAGAAAACCCCCGCCCGGACAATTGCGGGGAGATTTTGTGCGGTGATTGAAGTCGCTTGGCGTGCCCATCGTTGATTCAGGAACCATTGTGCAAGCTGAAATTTTCTGGCACACGGC
>SSTA01000165.1 GCA_009469685.1 Azonexaceae bacterium
AGGAATTCGCGGCTGACGAAGGGATCGCCGTCGTGGTCGAGCCGTGCCCATTCGGCGCTGGAGAGATCGGTCGCTGCGGTCAGCGTTGCGTGGCCCATTGCGATGAATCCTAGCCTTGTTCGCCCGTTCGGGGGAAATGGGGCATCGGCTAAAATGCACCGGCTTTCCGTATTGTTCCCGAGATTCGATGCGCATCCTGCTCAGCAACGACGATGGTTATCTGGCCCCCGGCCTGGCCGCACTGGCCGATGCGCTGCACGGACTGGGCGAGGTCACGGTGGTGGCGCCCGATCGAAACCGCAGCGGGGCGAGCAATTCGTTGACCCTGGACCGGCCCTTGCACTTGCGTCGTGCGCCGAACGGCTTCCTCTACGCCAACGGCACGCCGACCGATTGCGTGCATCTGGCCGTGACCGGCGTACTCGAACAGCAGCCGGACATCGTGGTCTCCGGCATCAATCTCGGCGCCAACATGGGCGACGACACGATTTATTCGGGAACGGTCGCCGCCGCGACCGAAGGCTATCTGCTCGGCCTGCCCTCGATTGCGATTTCCACGGCGAGCTTTTCGGGACGGCACTTCGAGACGGCGGCCGGCATCGCCCGCGAGTACGTCGAACGCTTTATCCGCAACCCGTTCCGCGAACCCGTGCTGCTCAACATCAACGTCCCGGATGTGCCTAAGGAAATGCTGCGCGGTACCAAGGTCACCCGGCTCGGCCGGCGGCACAAGGCGGAACCGGCGGTGAAGTCGATCACGCCGCGCAACGAAACCGTCTATTGGGTGGGCGCGGCCGGTCCGGCGGCCGACGCGGGCGAGGGGACCGACTTTCATGCCGTGGAGAACGGATGGGTGTCGGTGACGCCCTTGCGGATCGACCTGACGCATAACGCGCAACTGGCGGCGGTGTCCGACTGGGTGAGGCGGTGAACGTGGCCGCCAGCGGGATCGGCATGACGTCGCAGCGCACGCGCGCGCGCATGATCGACCGCCTGCGCGAACAGGGCGTGCGCGACGAGCGCGTGCTGCACGCGATGGCCGCCGTGCCGCGCCATCTGTTCGTCGAGCCGGCGCTGGCGCATCGCGCCTACGAGGACACGGCGCTGCCGCTGGGTTTCGCGCAAACCATCTCGCAGCCCTACGTCGTGGCGCGCATGATCGAGTTGCTGATCGCCGGGCGCGAACTGGGCAAGACGCTGGAGATCGGCGCGGGCTGCGGGTATCAGGCGGCGATCCTTGGCGTGCTTTCGAGGCAGGTTTTCGCGGTCGAGCGCATTGCTCCCCTGCTGGCCAAGGCGCGCGAGAACCTAAAACAGGTCAAGATGGGGCATGTGCGGCTGAAACATGCGGATGGCAATCTCGGGCTGCCTGAGGCCGCGCCATTCGATACCGTCATCCTTGCCGCCGCTTCCGCGATGGTGCCGCCGGCCCTGCTGGCGCAGATGGCCCCGGGCGCGCGGCTGGTGATGCCGCTGGGGGGCGCCGAGCAGGTGATCTGCCTCGTCGAACGGACGGAGCAGGGCTTTGTGGAATCGCGCTATGAAGGCGTGCGCTTCGTGCCCTTGTTGCCGGGGGTGTCGTGAAACGGTGGTTTGCGCTCGCGTCGCCCCTGGCGCAGTCGACATCCGGCGCGCCACGCGGGCGAACCGACTGGGTGCGTCAAGACCTGGGCGCGTTGTGGGGAAAGGCAGGCCAATGAGGAATATCGCACCGATCGTAGCGAGCGCACTCGTTCTCGCCGTGTTGGCGGGATGCGCGAGCCATGCGCCGGCGCCCGTGATCGAGCGCGCGCCGCCGCCGTCACAGGAATCCAAGGCGGCGGTGCCCGCTGCACCCGCGGCCGCCGAAGCCGGCTACTACGTGGTCAAGAAAGGCGACACGCTCTACAGCATTGCGCTGGAACATGGCCGCGACCACAAGGAGGTGGCCGCCTGGAACGGCATCGAAAACCCGAATTCGATCAAGCCGGGTCAGCGGTTGCGGGTGACGCCTCCCGGCGGCGAAGGCGCGCCGGTGGTCGTGGTCAAGCCGGTGGCCGGACCCGCGCCGGTGGAGATCAAGCCCGCGCCGGGCAAGGTCGCGGCGCCCCCGCCGGCCGAAGGCGTGCGCCGCGAGCCGCGCGGCGGCAAGGTCGTCTATTCGGAACAGGCGCTGGCCAGCGCGCGCGCCAGCGCCGGTGCGCCGCCCGTGGCGGAGGTGAAACCCGCCGAGACGCCGCCCGCGGTGGCGCCGGCGGTGGCCGAGAAGCCGCCCGTGCCTGCCGCCGCGGCGCCGGCCCCCGGTGCGCTGGAATGGTCCTGGCCGAGCGCCGGAAAAGTGATTTCGCGGTTCGGCGAAGGACCGAACAAGGGCCTCGATCTCGACGCGAAGATGGGCGACCCGATCAACGCCGCCGCCGACGGACGCGTCACCTATGTCGGCACCTTGCGTGGCTACGGCAATTTTCTCGTCCTGCGCCACACGGGCGCGCTGATCTCGGTGTATGCCCATACCAGTCGCATACTGGTCAAGGAAGAGCAGCAGATCAAGCGCGGGCAGAAGATCGCCGAGGCCGGCAATTCGGACGCCGACCGGCCGAAGCTGCATTTCCAGGTGCGGCTGCAGGGACAACCGGTGGATCCGCTGAAATACCTGCCGCCGCGCTGACGCGATCATGCGCGAGGACGGCGACGACGTCCCCGGGTCCGAGGCGGACGCCGCCGAAGACGTCGCAAACGA
>SSTA01000166.1 GCA_009469685.1 Azonexaceae bacterium
CGGCGCGGACGAAGCCGCCGTCGCCATCGGTGCGGCAAGGGCGGCGGGTTCCGACTGGGCCGCCAGGAGCCCGGCGGAGCGGCAGTCCTTGCTCAGCGCCCTCGCCCAGGCGCTGGCCGGTCTCGCGGACCATTTCGCCGGACTTGTCGGCGAGGAAACCGGCGCCGATGAGGCGGTGGTCGCGGCCGAAATCGCTGCCGTTGTGGCCGGCCTGGAGCACCCGGGGACGCGGGGCTCGTCGGGGGTCACGGTCGTCATCGGCGATGCGGCCAGTCCTTTGGGTTCGGTCGCGCTCCCGGTCGCCGAGGCCCTGGCGGCTGGCGGTACGGCGGTGATCAAGCCCAGTCCCCGTGCTCCCGGGGCCGCCTATGCCTTTTGCGAACTCTCCGCCCGCGCCGGCTTGCCGCCAGGAATTCTCAATCTGGTCCAGGGCGATGAGGCAGCGGTGGAGGGGCTGTGCGCCCACGCCGAGGTGGCGCGTCTCGAATACCGCGGCGATGCCGCCCTCGGCGAGCGGATCGGCACCATCGCCGCGCGCCACGGGAAGGCGCTCTGTCGCGGCGGCTGAAGCAGGTCAGCGCATGGTTCGCATCGTCTGCCTGGAGCGGGATTCGGTCGATGCCCGCTTGCGGCGGCCGGCCTGCGACCACGAATGGATCGAATATCCGGCAACCCGGCCCGATCAGGTGGTGGAGCGTCTGCTCGGCGCCCAGATCGCCATCACCAACAAGGCGCCGATGCATGACGCGGTGATCGATGCCTTGCCCGACCTGCGGCTGGTGGCGATATCCGCCACCGGCACCAATGTTGTCGATCTGGAGGCCTGCCGCCGGAGAGGGGTTGCCGTGTGCAATATCCGCGGCTACGCGGTGCACACCGTTCCCGAGCACACCCTGATGCTGCTGCTCGCCCTCTCCCGCAACCTGGTCGCCTATCGCCTATCGGTACAGGCCGGCCGCTGGCAGCGGACCGAGCAGTTCTGCTTATTCGATCACCCGATTCGCGACCTCCACGGAGCGACCTTGGGGGTGGTCGGCGGGGGGAGTCTGGGCGGCGGCGTCATCCGGTTGGCCGAGGCCTTCGGGATGCGTGTTCTGCGGGCCGAACGCAAAGGCGCGGCGACCCTGCGGCCGGGCCATGTCGCCTTCGCCGAGGTGCTGCGGGAGTGCGATGCCCTGACCCTGCACTGTCCCCTGACGCCCGAGACGCAGGGTTTGATCGGCGACGCGGAATTGCGGGCGATGAAGCCCTCCGCCCTGCTCGTCAATACCGCCCGCGGCGGCCTGGTGGACGAAGCCGCCTTGGCCCGGGCGCTGCGGGAAGGCTGGATCGCCGGTGCCGGCTTCGACGTCCTGACCGCCGAGCCGCCCAGCGACGACCATCCGCTGCTGAATCCCGAACTCCTGGCGCTGCCCAACTTTCTCCTGACGCCCCACGTCGCCTGGGCCAGCCGTCCCGCCATGCAGACCCTCGCCGATCAACTGATCGACAATATCGAAGCCTTCGTCGCCGGTAAGCCGCGCAACCTTGTGGGGTAAGCGGCCCTCAGATCGCCAAGCCCGGCGGACGGTCGTCCTGGGCCGGGCAGGTGGCGCTTTCGTCACCGGTCATGAACGGGTGGTGGGGAGCCGCTTCGCGCCCGGTGCCTACGGAAAGGGCTAGGGCAAGCGCCGCGGTGGCGCCGACGGTGAGGGCGGCGCGCAGGGGGAGATACCAGGGCGGGAGAGGTAGCTGCCGGGCCAGATGGTAGTCGAAGGCGAAGTGCACCCAGAAGGTCGCGATCAGCACGGCGAGATCGAGGCCGACCGGCAGCATGATCGCCAGCCAGGCGACCAGGGCCGGGGCGCCGCTCCAGGCCAGCGCCAGCTTGCGCTGGCCGGCTCCCGCGGCGGGGAGCGTCATGCCTATGCCCCAATGCAGCGCTCCGACGAAGGCCAGGATGACCGCACCGTAGGCCACCAGGGGCATGTGGACGGCGACCCGATAGGCCGGTTCGAGCAGGGCGATACCGCCCAGGGCGAGGAAGGGAAACAGGCCGGCAACTCCGAGGGCGAAGCCCCAGGGGGCAAGGTTGGGGACGGCGGACGGAACCTGGGCTGATGGCGAGTCGGACATGGCGGTCTCCCGACAGGAGTTGAGGGTGAGACTCCGTGGCGGCCCGCAAGTTCGCCTGCCCTGTTATCCTGGAGCTTTCGCAGCGGGGCCACAAATGCCCCAAGAGTCATGAAACAGACTTTCGCCATACGCGGCGACACCATACAGCTGGACCAACTGTTGAAAGCGACGGGCCTTGTGGAGTCGGGGGGCGCGGCCCATGTCGCCATCGCCGACGGTTTGGTCCAGGTCGATGGTCGCTTCGAGACCCGCAAGCGGGCCAAATTGCGTCCGGGACAGGTGGTCGTGTTCTACGGACAGACCGTGGAACTGGTGGGTCAGGACTGATGGAACCGCATCTGACCGACATCTCCCGGGTGATCCAGCTGGCCGTGGCGCCGGTATTTCTGCTCACCGCCATCGCTACGCTGATCAATACCTTGAACGGCCGTCTGGGACGCATCGTCGACCGGCGGCGCACCCTCTTCGGGCGTCTCGCCGAGGCAAGTGCGGCGGTAGACGAGGAACTCGCGCTCCTGGAACGGCGCAGCCGGATTGTCTACCAGGCCATCTTCTTCGCCGTCCTCAGTGCCCTTCTGGTCTGCCTGGTGGTGGCGGGAGCCTTTGTCGCAGCCTTGGTGGCGAGCGATCTCTCGCGCCTGGTGGCTGGCCTGTTCATTCTCTCGATGGCGGCGATGATCGCCGCCCTCGGTCTCTTCCTGAGGGAAGTGTTTCTGGCGGTTCAGACCGGAACGCACCGCAATCGCTGAGCGTTGGATTCGTCGCCGAGTGTGGCAAATTTCCGCCCCGGACCGGGGCACAGGATGTGGAAGCTTGGCCGCCAATCAGGTATTGTTGCACCACAGCAAAAATTCTGGAGTTCCCCATGGAGAATAGTGTCCCCACCCCGGGGCCTGGGGCCGGCTTTGCCGCGCCCGAGCCCTTCAATGTCGTCGGCCCCGACGCCCATCTGCATCAGATCGTGATCGTCGGCGGCGGCGCCGGCGGTCTGGAACTGGCCACCAAGCTCGGCGATCGGCTGGGCAAGAAAGGCAAGGCCTCGGTCACGCTGATCGAGAAGGCCAGAACCCATTTCTGGAAGCCCCACCTGCATGAAATTGCCGCCGGCAGTATGGATTTGGGCACCTACGAACTCAACCACCTCGCCCAGTCTTACTGGCACGGCTACCGTTATCGCTTCGGCGAGGTCATCGGCATCGACCGCAAGAGAAAATTGGTCATCACCGCGCCCTACGTGGACGAGCACGGCGAGGAGGTCATTGCCGCCCCCCGCGTATTCCGCTACGACACCCTCGTCATTTCGGTGGGTAGCCTGACCAACGACTTCGGCACCCCGGGAGTCAAGGAACATGCCATCTGTCTGGAAACCCCGGCCCAGGCAGCCCGTTTCCACCGCCGCATGGTCAATGCCTGCATACGCGCCCATGCCCAACCCGAACCGCGGCGGCCCGGCCAGCTCACCGTCGCCATCATCGGCGCCGGTGCTACGGGCATCGAACTCGCCGCCGAGCTCCACAATACCACCCGCGCCCTCGTCTCGTTCGGCCTCGACCGTATCGATCCGGGCAAGGACATCCGCATCGTCGTCATCGAGGGTGCCCAGCGCATCCTGCCGGCGGTGCCCGAGCGGGTGTCCAACGCCGCGATGCGCTTGCTGGACAAGATCGGCGTCGAAGTGCGCACCAATGCCGTGGTTGCCGAAGTGCTCCCGGACGGCGTCCGCCTCAAGGATGGCGACGTCATTCCGGCCGAGCTGGTCGTGTGGGCTGCCGGGGTCAAGGCACCCGAGATGCTCAAGGATTTCGGGGGACTGGAGAGCAATCGCGTCAATCAGCTGGTCGTCCTGCCGACCTTGCAAACCACCCGCGATCCGGACATCTTCGCCCTCGGCGACTGTGCCGCCTGCCAGTGGGAAGGAAAACCCGAAGGGACCCTCGTCCCCCCGCGGGCCCAGGCGGCGCACCAGCAGGCGTCGCACCTGGTGCGTCAAGTCGAGGCCAGGCTCTCCGGCAAGCCTCTGCGGACCTGGCGCTACCGGGACTTCGGTTCTCTCGTCTCCCTCGGCAAATACTCCACCGTCGGCAATCTGATGGGCAGCCTGGTGGGGGGCAATCTGTGGCTGGATGGCCAGTTCGCCAGCCTCATGTACCGATCTCTGTACAAGATGCACGAGCTTGCCTTGCACGGCTTCGTCAAGGTGACGCTGGATACGCTCGCTCGCCTGATCACGCGGCGGACCGAGCCCCACGTCAAGCTGCACTGAGGAAGGGCGCGCTCGTCGCCTCCGGCCGGACTCAGCCGGAGGTGAGGTCGGCCCAGCGGATTCGGTTGCGGCCTTGTTGCTTGGCGGCGTAGAGCTGGCGGTCGGCGGCGACCAGCAATTCTTCGGCGCTGCCCTGGCGTCCGGTGACGGTGATGCCGCCGATGGAGACGGTCACTTCGGGGGCTGCGCCGGACTGGGTGTGCTCTATGCCCAATTCGCGGACCCGGCGGCGTATCGATTCGGCGACTTCCTGGCCGCCCGCTGCATCCGAATCGGGCAGGATGACGGCGAATTCCTCCCCACCGTAGCGCGCCGCGAGATCGTTGGGGCGGCGGAGTGCCTCGGCGATGGTCTTGGCGACCAGTTTGAGGGAATTGTCTCCGGCGGCATGGCCGTAATGGTCGTTGTACTGCTTGAAGAAATCGACGTCGATCAGCGCCAGGGAAAGATTCTGGCCGTTTCTCAGGCTGCGCGCGATTTCCTGCAGGAGGGCCTGATCGAAGGCGCGCCGGTTGGGAATTTCGGTCAGGCCGTCGCGGCCGGCCAGGGTTTCCAGCAGCTTGCGCTGGCGGACGAAGCGCGCCAGATTCGACACGCGCGCTTTGACGATGGCCGGGCTGAAGGGCTTGCCGATATAGTCGCTGGCACCCAGGCGCAGCCCCTTTTCCTCGTCGTTGGTGGAGTTGAGCGCGGTGAGGAAAATCACCGGGATTTCCCGGGTCGCGTCGTTGGACTTGATCCGCCGCAAGACTTCGTAGCCATCCATGTCCGGCATCAGCACGTCGAGAAGCACCAGATCGATCTGGTCGTCCGCCGCAAGGCGCTCCAGGGCCTGCTCGCCGGTCTTGGCCAGAATGACCTGGTACTCGTCCTTGAGGAGGGCGACGAGGACGGTCCGATTGATCTTTTCGTCCTCGACGACCAGAACGCGCTGTTTCGACTGCGGAGTCATGCCATTCCCCCTCGATTGATCACCATCAGCAGCTCGCCTACCAATTGCCGCGCCTCGTCGAATTCTACATCCTCGACATGGTTGGCAATGCGTTTCAGGTAATCGCCCGACTCGGCGTCGGCGGCCTGGCGCAGCTGGTCCACCAGGTCCACGGCGTCGGAACTGCCCAGGTCGAGGAGCTTGCGCAGCGCCTCCAGCTCGGCGACGAGAGGCGATCCGGACAGCGTGGCGGAGCCTCCTTCCTCGGCCCGGCTCGCTGTGCCCGCAAGTTCCCCCAGGGCATCGCAAAAGGTAGAGAGTTCCCCGGCCAGTTCCGACTGAAGTTCTCCGAGTTTCCGCGTCGGTGCTTCTTCCGGGACCAGCAAGGCCTGCTCGAGAGCGGCGGCGGCGGCGGCCACGGTCCCGGCGCCGAGGGTGTCGGCGGTCCCCTTGATCGAATGGGCGAGAATGCAGGCCCGCCGCGACTCCCCGGCCTGCAACAGGATGGCCAGTTGTTCGGCGGCGTCGGCGTAAGCCTGGACGAAATCGGCCAGAAGGCGCCGGTAGAGGCGGTCGTTGCCGCCCACCTGGGCCAGGCCCCGGTCCGGATCGAATCCGGACAGCCTTGGAAGATCAGGTTCGCGGTGGGGAAACCCCGAATCGGTTTCCGCCGTCAGTTCTGCCCTCCGTATCGCGGGCTTGATCCAGCGCAGCAAGGCCGCTTGCAGGCGATTGAGATTGATGGGCTTGGTCAGATGGTCGAACATTCCTGCTGCCCGGCTCTTTTCGCGGTCGCCGGCCAAGGCGTGGGCGGTCATGGCCAGAATCGGCAACTCCTCGAGTCCCGGGTGTGCGCGAATGCGGCGGGTCGCCTCGTAGCCATCCATGTCGGGCATTTGGACGTCCATCAAGACCAAGTCGTAAAGGCCACTGCAGGCCTTGGCGATTCCCGAAGCGCCATCGGCCGCGACGTCTACTCGCATTCCCAACTGCTGCAGAAGTTCGCAGGCGACCTGCTGGTTGATCGGATTGTCCTCGACCAGCAGAACACGGGCGCCCCGGATGGCTGCCAGGGGGTCGTCCGCGCTGGCACGGACGAGAGCGGACTTGCCGCTTTCGGGCAGATCGACGCCAAGCAAGGCGCAAACCGTTTCGTGGAGCAGGGTCTGGCTGACCGGCTTGACGAGGAATCCATCGACGCCTGCCTTCTCGGCCGCGTGGACCACCTCTTCGCGCCCGTAAGCGGTCACCATGAGGACTGCCGGCATTTCGGTCAATTTCAGTTCGTGACGTATCCGACGGGTGGTCTCGATGCCGTCTAGACCCGGCATGCGCCAATCCATGAGGACCAGGCTGTAGGGCTCGCCCCCCAGGGAATTGTGCTCCTCGATCAGTGCCAGCGCCGCTTCGCCGGATTCGGCCAGGTCCACGGCCAGCCCCTGGCGGCGCAACATCGCTTCGAGGATGGTGCGGGAGGTGGCGTTATCGTCCACGACCAGGATGCGGTGGCCGGCAGCGCCCGAGGGGACTTCGGACGCCGCCCCGGCCGCAGCTTCCGGCAGACAGGGGAGGTCGAACCAGAAGCAGGTCCCCTGACCCTCGACGCTCGCGACCTTCAGTCTGCCGCCCATCAGTTCGACCAGTTCCCGGCTGATGGCAAGCCCCAGCCCGGTGCCGCCAAACCGGCGGGTAATCGATCCATCGGCTTGATGGAAGGGCTGGAACAGATGCTCCATCTGCAGGGGGCTCATGCCGATCCCGGTATCTCGCACTGAAAAGCGTACGACCTCGCCGCCGGTCTCGCCGTCGACCCGGTGGATGCCAATCACGACCTCGCCCTGGGGAGTGAATTTCACCGCATTGCCGGCGAGGTTGATCAGGACCTGCCCGAGTCGCACGGGATCGCCCGCCAGTTGTTGAGGGACGCCGTCGCCGCACTCGACGAGGATCTCGAGGCCCTTGTCTTCGGCCTGGGTGACGGCGATGTTCACCAGGTTGTCGAGAACCTCCCGCAATTCGAAAACGGTGGTCTCGACGGTCATGCGTCCGGCTTCGATCTTCGAGAAGTCGAGTATGTCGTCGATGATGCCCAGGAGGGCGCTGGCGGATCCGTTCAGTTTGCGCACGTAATCCCGTTGCTTCGGCGTCAGCGCCGTCGCCAGCAGCAATTCGCCGAGGCCGATCACCGCGTTCATCGGCGTGCGGATTTCGTGGCTCATCCTGGCCAGGAAGTCGCTCTTGGCGCGGGTGGCGGCTTCGGCCTCCTCCCGCGCCACCTGGAGCGCGGCTTCCACTTCGATGCGCTCGGCGATTTCGCCCTGGAGCTGGCAGTTGGCGCTTTCGAGCTCCGCGGTCCGGGTTCGGACGAGGTCGTCCAGATGGCTGAGGATGCGGGCATTTTCGATGGCGATGGCCATCTGGGACGAGAGGATTTCCAGGACCCGCACGTGGGCCGGAGAGAAGGCGCCGCTCGCGAGGCGGTTTTCCAGGTAGAGCACGCCCGAAAGTTTGCCTCCGTGCATCAGCGGCAAGCAGAGCAGGGAACGGGTGCGGTGTTCGACGATGGCCGGATCGCGGCCGAATTGCTCGTCTTCACCGGCATCGGCCAGCACCACGGCCCGACCCAGGCGGGCGGCGAAAGCGACGATCGAGCGGGCAATGGGCAGCGCGCCATCGGCGGCGTCCAGGGGTAGCGAGGGCAGGGCGCTGAATTCGCCGCCTTCCCCGGCCTGGGCCTCGATCACCAGGGTGCCGTCGACGTCGAGGATCAGGAAACCGCGGTCGGCGCCGGCGTTGGCCAGGGCGATGTGCATCAGCTTGCGCTTGAGTTCGACTGGATTGCGCTCCGCCGCGATCAGGTGGGCGGCACTGACGATCGCGTCCAGGTCCAGGCTGTCGGCCACCCGGGTACTGGCTACCGACGCCCCCCGCGGGCTGTGGACCGTGCGCGCCCCTCCGTCCTGGCGTCCTGCAGCGAAGACCGACCCCAGCGACGTGGCCAGCAGGTCCAGTTTGCGCCGGGCACCCCACACCTGGTAGCAGCGGTAGGAGCGCCGCAGATGGGAGGCGGCGAATTCCAGCTTGCCCCGTTCGAGCCAGAACCGGCAGGCCAGTTCGTTCGCCAGGGCTTCGTCATGGATGAACCCGCCCTTGGCTGCACCGGCAATGGCGCGGTCGTAGCCTGAGATGGCCTCGCCGACCCGGTTTTCGATGCGGGCGCGCTCGGCTTCGATGAGGTCGTGCTTGTGACGGAAATTGTCCGGGCAGTAGCGCGCCCAACGCTCCAGCATGGCCTGGTTGGCTTCCACTTCGGCCAGAATCGCCGGTCGCGGCAGGTGGTCGTCGAGGGCGATGAGGATCAGGGAGTGGACGTAGCGCAGGTCCGCCTCGGTCACGTAGGAGGCGATGAAATTGGCGCTTCTGGCGGCCGCTTCGATGCTCTCCCGGGCTGCGCCGTAATGCCCATGCAGATACAGGGCCCAGGCCCGCAACGTGTGGTAGAAGCAGAGCGAGGACCGGCTGTTGTGGGCTGCGCAGGCGGCGAGGTAGTCCGCCTCGGACAATTCGGCCGTGTCGAAGGACGCGCCGTCGGCGGTCTGCCCCGTGAGATTGGCGACCACCGCCCGGGCGCCGAGAATCGAGTCGGTGGCCAGGTGATTCTTGACTTTGCGCGTGAAGGCCAGAGACTCGTCTATATCGCGCCACTGGCGATCGAGGGCGACTCCGCGGTACATCTGATTGATGACGCGGCCCCACATGAGCAGATAGCAGACGAATTGGTGCTCGCCCGCCTCCAGTCCGGCGTCGATCCCCGGTTGCAGATAGAGGTCGGCGTCGCCGACATGCCGCATCCAGTGATTGACGAAGGACACCATGATCAGGCTTGCCCGGCACTTGAGCCCGTTGTCCGGAAAGCGCTCGGTCAAGCGGATCGCCAGGCGGGCGAATTCGTACCCCTGAGCGAAGTCGCCGAAATCGCCGCACAAGACGCCACCCAGGCTGGCGTAACCCTTCAGCGACTCGGGTACGTGACCATGGCGCAGCGAAAGATGGGTCATCTTTGCCAGGAACCAGCCGTAAAGTTCACGCATTCCCGCGAAGTAAGCCGCCGTATGCACCGGCATCAGCACCTTCATCGCCATGCGCTGCACCGGATCGGTCATTTCCGGGAGATCGTAGAGGGAGGCGACCGAGCGGCTCTCCAGGGCCGTCTTGATGGGTGCGAGTTCGGATTCCAGCGCACTGCGCAGATCTTCGGCGGGAACTTCGATGCCAAGCAGTGCCAGGGCCTCGCGAGCCTGGTCCACGGCCTCGATGTTGCGCCCGAGAACGGTGTATTCCGTGATCAGCAAGGCGCAGATTCCCACCCGGTCCAGGAGGTCCACAGCGCGTTCGCGGACGACGGCGATGTCGGCCATCGACCGCTCATAATCGCCGTTCAGGTAGGCGACTTCGGCACGGCGGCGGTAGAGCCCTAGGGCCAAGTCGTGGTGGGAATCCCAGGGATCGGGGGGCAGGCAGGCGACGGCGGCGTCCAGATAGTCCAGCCCGGCCTGATAGGCGTTGGCCCGCACCGCCCGCTCCGCCGCCTGGCGGTTCAGCTCGGCAAGCTGCAGTCGCTCGCCGGGATCGGCGATCAGTTCGCGACCGGCATCGAGCTGATCCACCACTTCGAATATGCGGTCGTCGAGATCGGCTTCGGACAGTCCGGCCAGCAGCAAACGTCCGATGTCCAGGTGCAAGGCCTTCTGGGCGGCGGCGTCGATGAGGGCGTAGGCCGCTTGCTGCACGCGGTCGTGGCCGAAGGCAAAGCGATCGGAATCGGGCCTTTCGCCGACGCTTCTCAACAACTCGCCCTGCAGGGCCGGCAGGAGGTCGCCGAACAGCACTTCCCGCGGCGAACGGTGGATGATGGCCAGGGTATCCAGGGAGAAGGTGTTGCCGATGCAGGCCGCTTCCCGCAGGGCCGCCTGGGTAGGCTCCGGCAACTGGCGCAAGCGGCCGATCAAGAGCTCGATGACGTTGTCGGTAATGCCGACCGCTTCGATGCGCTGAACGTCCCAGGTCCAGCCGGAACGGTGCTCGCCGTCGCCGAGGCGATAGACGATCAATTGTTCCCGGTAGAGGGTTTGCAGAAACTGGGTGACGAAGAAAGGATTGCCCAGGGTCTTTTTCTGGACGAGAGCCGCGAGCGGCCGCGCGAGCTCCGCTTCCACGTGCAGCGAGTCGGCGATCAGGGTAGCGATGTCGGCTTCGGCCAGCGGGGCAAGGCTCAGCTCAGCCAGGGGGGCCTCTTGTTCCCGCAGACGGGAGATCATGGCCTGCAAAGGGTGGGCGGCGTCCACCTCGTTGTCCCGGTAGGCGCCGATGAGCAGGAGATGACGCAGATCTTCGCAGGTCGCCAGGGATTCCAGGAGCCGCAGGGTCGCAAGATCGGCCCATTGCAGATCGTCCAGGAACAGGACCAGAGGCTGCTCCTCGTTGCACAAGGCCTGGACGAAGCGCTGGAACGCCGACCGGAAACGGTGTTGGGCTTCGCCGCCGGAGAGCTCGGCCACTGGGGGCTGGGGACCGAGCAGGTCTTCGAGGTCGGGAATGACGGGGACGACGACGGCGCCGTTGTCGCCCACCGCCTCCTGAATTCTGGTGCGTAAGGCCTCCCGGGGGGCATCCGCCAGGAGCAGGGCCTGCCGGACGAAATCGCCGAAGGCCGAAACCAGGGCGCTATAGGGGGTATTGCGCTGGAACTGGTCGAATTTCCCGGCCACCAGATTGCCCCCGATGCCGGTCAGCGGGCGGCAGAATTCCCGCACCAGAGTACTCTTGCCGATTCCGGAGTAACCGCTCACCAGCACCATCTGGCGATTGCCCCGGCTGGCGGTGAAGGTGGCGACGAGCCGGTCGACCTCCTGCTGACGGCCGTACATCTTCTCGGCAAGCTGGAAGCGGTGGGGAATGTCGGCGGAGGCAATGTCGAAGCTCTGGATGGCCTGGTTCCGGGACAGGAATTCCCGGCAGCGCACGAGGTCGGCGCGGATGCCCCAGGCGCTCTGGTAGCGGTCCTCCGCATTCTTTTCCAGAAGCTTGGCGATAATGCGGCCGATCACCTCAGGAACCCCGTGGGCGGTATCGCACAGGTTAGGCGGCCGCCGCGCCAGATGGGAGTACACGACCTCGGCGGGGTCGTCGAGGGGAAAAGGCGGCTGCCCGGCGAGCATTTCGAAGAAAGTCGCTCCCAGGGCGTAGAAATCGGCGCGGTAGTCGAGGCTGCGATTCATGCGGCCCGTCTGCTCGGGGGCGATGTAGGGCAGGGTTCCCTCCAGAGATTCCGGATTGCGCAAGGCCGGGGTCAGGCGGGGCAGCCGGGAGGCGATGCCGAAGTCGATCAATTTGACCTTCTCGCTCCCCGGAACGACGACGATGTTTCCGGGGCTGATGTCCTTGTGGATGATGTTGGCCAGATGCACCTCCGCCAGGGCTTCGCAGAGGGCGATGGCGAGTTCGAGGAAGTCCGCGGTGGTCAGGCGCTGACGGTCGATGATGCGTTTGAGCGCTTCACCCCCGAAATCCTCCAGCACGATGGCGTGCCCCTCCGGCAGTCGGACGAAGTCGTGGGCCGTCACCACCCCGGGCAATTCCATGCCGCGCAAGAGTTCGTACTCGTGCTGATAGCGTTCCAGGTACTCGCGGGTCAGTTCGCTTTCCTTGAGCAGCTTGAGGACGACCCGCAAGCGGTCCCGCCGCCGGGTGGCCCGCAGGACCCGGGTCGTCGGGCTGTCGTAGAGCTGTTCGTGCAGTATGAAATCGTCCGCGGGCAGCATCGGGTTCTCTCGGTCAGGAGCGATCAGGTGCAGGAATAGACCTGGATGAGGTTGTAGGTGGAATCGGCGACGTAGAGCCGGCCGTCCCGGGCGTGCATCAGGAAGGGCATCCAGACGCCGCCCTGGTCCGTGGTGCGCTTGAAGAGCGAAATCCCGGACGCGAATTGCGGCACCCCGTCGCCCAGGGTAAAGACCTTGAGGGCCCGGTTGACCAGGTCATTGACGAAGAGTCGATTGCCTTCCGTGGCCAGGCTCACCGGGAGCATGAAGCGGTCGCCGTCGGGCTCCCCTTCCTGCCAGTAACCCTGGCGGCCGAAGGTGAAGAGCGGGTTGCCGTCGCGGTCGAAAACGCAGATGCGGTTGTTGAACTGGTCGGTCACATAAAGCCGGTTGTCTTCGGCGAGCACGGCATCGGTGGGGGTGAAGGGCGCTGCGCCGCCGTCCTTTCCGCCCTGATGCCAGACGAAGTTGCGCACGTGGCGGGCCGTGCCGCTCGCCAGGATCTGCCAGTGGGCCATCCGGTTGTTGAGGGTGTCCGCGATATAGACATGGCCGTCGGCGCTGGCCGCCATGCCCTGGGGGCCGGCGATGCAGGCCGGCGCACTGCCGCGGATGCCGAAAGGCAGCCCGAAATTGATCAGCCCGCCCCAGGGCCCGACCTGGTACAGGCTGATGGTGCCGGTGTTGAAATTGCCCACCAGCAGGATGGGGGAGCCGGGAACGACCTGCCCCAGGAGGGGGAAATCCGGGCGGAAGGTCGCCATCCCCAGATTGCCGGCGAGGAACCAGCCATCGACGCGGACCTCCTCCGGCGCGTAGCGTGCGCCTTCGGGGCGACATCCTGCCAGGCGCCAATTGCCTGCGTCCAGGGCGATTCGGGTGCGGCGCAACCAGTCGTCGGCTCCGGAATCGGCCTGGGCGGTGCGGGCAAGATCTCCCCACCAGTAATCGTATTGCTGGGCAATCGCCGCGCTTGCGGATGCCGGCCAGGACCACCCCGCGCCAGGGGGAACCGAGGTTTTCCCGGGATCCGCCGGCTCATCGGGTGGAAAAGCGATGACCGAAGTCACGCAATTGAATTGCTCGGTCGTCGGGCTGGCGAGACTGTCGCGGCGGCTGCCCACGGCGGCGAGCAGGGTCGCGGTGGCGTTCGGGCGGGCGGCGAAGTCGATGCGCACCTTGAGGACGCGGGAAGTGAAGGGCTCGCTGACAAAGAACACATCCGGCGCTCCACCGCCGCAGACGACGTAGGGGCTGACCAGGGCCGAATCCTCGAGCAGGTAGTAGAGCGGATCGGTCGCCGAGTGCATCGGCTCAGGCCCATGGTGCCAGCCGGCGCGCAGGCCCCGCACCGTTGCCGCGGGGCTGCCGTCGGGCAGGTAGACGGAAATGGCGTTGGCGACGTGATCGGGCACGAAGACCAGCCCGCCGACGACATTGACGTCGCGCATGATGTTGAGCATGCCCACGCCGCGGGGTTGTCCGAAGCGGTGGGCGACGACCGCGCGGCCGCCGCTGGCGACGTAATCCGCATCCACCGGTGCGTGGGCGGGGCAGCGCAGGATTTCGTAGCTCCCCGTATTGGCGAGGTAGAGGTTGCCGGCGTCGTCGGCCGCCAGCCCCTGGGGCCAGTAAAGGTCGTGGCGGCGGCCCTCCACCAGGATGGAACGAAACTCGCCCCGGTAGCGCCCCTCCTCGGTGAATCGCACGCAGCGATTGCGCATCGGATCAGACGCGTCATGGAAGAATTCGTCATTGACGAAGACTTCCCAGTCGCCGCGCGGAGCGCGCACCAGGGCGATTCCGTTGGGGTCCTGGAGGGGAGAGAAACCGCGCTGCGGGCTGTCGCCGAGGGCATAGGCGAAACGGGGCTGGCCGGCGACGAGATCGAGTACCACCACGCGGCTGTTGCCCATGTCGGTGACGAAGACGCGGTCCTTCTCCGGGTGCGGGCAGACGTGGAAGGGCATGCGGAATGGGAGGGCGGCAGTCCCCCCCGCCGCCGCTTCCGGGGCGAAGAGCACGTGGCGCAGCGTGGTCAGGTCGCCGTCGAAGACCAGCAGGCGGTTGTTGCCGGTATCGCAGACCCAGACGTTGCCGCTCCGGTCGCGGCAGACCCCCACCGGCGAATTGAGGTTGAGCGAAGGCAGGACAGGCCCCGGACGATCTTCCCCCGGACGGGCGGTTGCGCCGAAACGCGCGCAATGGCGAATCTTCGGCCCCAGGCGGTCTCCCATGGAACGCACTCCTCGTGGATGGTGTTGTTTTCGCCGGCGGAGGCTCGCCGGACTTTATTCAAATGCTAGAAGTATTTCCGGCGAACCGCCGGTGGTCAAGGTGTCGGACACGAATTGGCCAAGTCATGACCCGTGGGGCCTGCCTAATCCTTGTCCAGGCCTATGGCTTTCGCCGGTCCAGCCAGCGGAGCAAGGTTTCGAAGAGGGCCACGGGGTCGACCGGTTTGGTGACGAAATCATTCATTCCCGCCGCCAGACAATGGGTCCTGTCTTCGGCGAAAGCATTGGCGGTCATCGCGACGATGGGCAGCGCTCCACATTCGGGAAGCTGGCGAATGCGGACGGTCGCTTCCAGGCCGTCCATGATCGGCATGCGGATGTCCATGAGGATGAGATCATAGGCCGCGCTGCCGGCCTTCGCCACGGCCTCGATCCCATCGGACGCGCAATCCACGGCGAGACCGATGTCGGCGAGAATGTCGCAGGCGATCTCCAGATTGACCGGGTCGTCCTCCACCAGAAGAATCCGGCGACCGGCGAATTCCGCTTGCAAGCGGCGTTCCGCGTCCGAGCGTTGCGGAACCCCGTCGCTCGCCGGACTGAGCAGCTTGGCGACCCGAACGGTGAACCAAAATTGACTTCCGACGCCTTTCTGGCTCTGCGCGCCGGCGCTTCCGCCCATCAGCTGCGCGTATTTCCTGCTGATCGCCAACCCCAGGCCGGTTCCGCCATGACTGCGGTTCGTCGACGTCTCCGCCTGTTCGAAGGCATTGAAGAGTCGGGGGAGCGCGTCTGCCGGAATGCCTATACCCGTATCCCGGACCTCGAAACGCAGAAGGGCGGTCTCGCGGTCCTCCTCGGGGCAGCTGAGCGTCAGGGTGATGGACCCGGATTCGGTGAATTTGAGGGCGTTCCCGGCGAAGTTGAGCAGGCATTGCTGAATTCGCGTGGCATCGCCCGAAAGGTCTTCGCGCAGAGGGCAGGACTCCAGAA
>SSTA01000167.1 GCA_009469685.1 Azonexaceae bacterium
CCGGCCCTGGTTTTCGCCGCCATGGCCGGCAAGGCCTTCGAACTCACCGCCTTTGGCCCCTTGGCCCTGGGGGCGCTGCTCCTGCTTCTGGGCTGCGGTCTCGTGGCCTGGCCCGTCGCCCGCCTGCTCGGCGTACCGGCAAAGACCTTCGTTCCCCCCATGCTGTTCAATAACTCCGGCAATATCGGCCTGCCGCTTGCGGTGCTGGCATGGGGCGAGGCCGCGCTACCGGCGGCGGTGATCCTGTTCATGGTCGAAAACACTTTGCATTTTTCCCTCGGTGCTCGTCTGCTCGACCCCCGTGCGCGCTTCCTGAGCCTCTGGCGCGTCCCCGTTGTGGCGGCGGCCATGGCCGGATTGGTGGTTGCCGTGGGCAAGATTCCCCTTTGGTCTCCCGCCCTGATGGCCGTCAAGATGTTGGGGGACGTTTCGGTCCCTCTCTTGCTCTTTTCGCTTGGCGTCCGAATGACCGACGTATCTCTTGGGGATTGGAAGATTTCCCTGGTCGGCGCTCTTGGGCGTCCGCTGCTCGGCATGGCCATCGCCTGGGGACTTGTTCTGGCTCTTGGGTTGCAGGGTCAGCAGGCAGCGATGCTGATCGTTTTTGGTGCGCTTCCCCCGGCCGTTCTGAATTTTCTTTTTGCTGAACGCTATCAGCAGGAACCCCAGCGGGTGGCCTCCATCGTTTTGGTCGGCAATCTGGCGGCACTGCTCTTCCTGCCTCTCGCGCTGGCTCTGGTGCTATGAGCCGTTGAGGCGTCCCAGTTGGCGGCGGTCTCGTTTGGTGGGGCGGCCCTGGCGATCGGCAGCCGGATCCGCGACGAAGCAGCGGGCTTCGCGCTTGGCCTCCCGCGCCGCTTGGCTGGCCGGAGCCTCTTCGTAGAGTTGCCGCGCCTCCGGTGCAGGCCCGCGCTGGTCGGAGAGGTTTCGTACGGTCACTTCCCATTGCTCGGCGGCGGAGATGGCGATTCGGTCGCCCACTCGCACTTCGCGGGCCGGTTTCGCCCGCTGTCCATTGATCTGGACCTTACCGCCCTCGACCGCAGCGGCAGCCAGACTACGCGTCTTGAAAAAGCGCGCGGCCCAGAGCCATTTGTCGACGCGCAGGCGGCCTTCCGCGTTCGGCCGGTCAGACGGCGGCATGGTGTGTCCTGCGCCGGGCGACGGCGCTTTCCACGAGGGAATAGACGGCAGGAACCACCACCAGGGTCAGGAGGGTCGACGAGACCATGCCGCCAATGACCGCAAGGGCCAGCGGCTGATTGGTCTCGGAGCCGGCGCCCAATCCGAGCGCAGCCGGAGTGAGGGCGAGAATGACGGTGGCCGAGGTCATGAGCACAGGCCGCATTCGAATGGGGCAGGCATCGGTCAGGGCGGCATCGATGGCCAGGCCGGTAGCCCGCCGCTGATTGGTGAGGTCGACGAGGAGGATGGAGTTCTTGGCCACCAGGCCGATGAGCAGGACGAGTCCGATCATGGAATAGATGTTCAGCGTCTGGCCGGTCGCCCACAGCGCCGCGATGCCCCCGATGATGGCCAAGGGCTGGGCGAGCATGACGATGAGCGGTTGCAGGAAGGAGTTGAACTGGCTGGCCAGGACCATGTAGAGCAGAATGAGGGCCAGGCCGAAGGCGAAGGTCATGTACTTGACCGTCTTGGAGAATTCCTCCGCCTGACCGATGAGCTTGACCTGATAGCCGGTGGGAAGGTCGGCGGCGGCTTCGCGGACTCGGGCGACAGCTTCGCCCAAGGGTATGGTCGGGGTCGCGAAGAATGTCGTGGCGTATTGCAGGTCGAAGCGTCCGATCACCGCGGGTCCCAGGTTCTCCTGGAAGGTGGCGACGGAGTCGAGGCGGATCATCTTGCCGTCCCGGTTGCGTAGCCAGATCTTGGACAGGTCGCCGGGCTGGGTGAATTCGCCCGAGCGGGCTTTTACCCGGATGTCGTAACGCTGGCCGTCCCCGGGTTCGTCGTTATATTTGGCGATGTCGACGCCGCCGGTCAGCATGTTGATGGCGAGCGCCACATCGCGGGTGGTGAGTCCTGCCGAGGCGATCCGTAGGCGGTCAGGCTGGAAAGCCAACTGCGGCAGGTCAAGCTGGAGGTCGGTGTCGATCCGCCCAAGACCGGGATCGGCCGCCAGTTTTTGCTGCAATTCCCGCGACAGGCGGCCGACTTCGGTCAAATTCTCTCCGGCGAGAACAAACTGCAACGGCTCTCCGCGCTGCCCCTGGACCATGGGATAGGGTGCGGCAAACGCCCGTGCGCCGGGGACCTCCGCCAGCTCGCGGCGCAGGCGGGGGAGAAGCTCCTGCTGGGTGATATTGCGCTGCTCACGGGCGACCATACGGGCGACGACCAGCCCCTGATTGACCTGCCCGGCTGTCCCGAGACCGATGAGGGCAAATTCGGTAAAGATTTCCGGATGGCTGCGCAGGACGGCCTCGACTTCGCGCAAGCGGGAGTCGGTGTAGTCGATCGACGATCCTAGCGGCGTGCGCAGGTAGACCAGGAAGCGACCTTCGTCCTGGTCCGGTGCGAAGGTCTTGCCGACCGAGGTGAAGAAAAAGGCGCTGGAGGCAACTGCGAGGGCCGTCAGCGCGACGACTTTCCAGCGATGGGATAGCGCCCAGGCCAGCGCGCGACGGTAGAAGGCCTCCAGACGCTCGAAGCCGCGCGCAATCCAGGCTTGAAATCCGCTGCGCGCATGGCCCTTTTCCCTGACGGTCAGGAAGCGGGAACACAGCATGGGCGTGAGAGTCAGGGAGACGAAGAGGGAAACCATGACGCCGAAGGTTACGACGACGGCAAAGGATCGGAAGAACTGGCCAATGATGCCGCTCAAGAAAATGACCGGTGCGAAGATCGACACCAGAGAAAGCGTCGCCGCAAGAACGGCGAAAAAGACTTCGTTGGCACCGTTGATGGCCGCTGATACGGGGTCTGCGTCGAGTTCCTCGCGGTGCCGGAAGATGTTCTCGAGCACCACGATGGCATCGTCCACCACGACCCCGATCAGCAGGAGCAAGCCGAGGAGGGTGAGCGAATTCAAGGTGTAGCCGGCGAAATAGATGACGGCGACCGCCCCCATCAGCGAAACCGGGATGGCCAGGGCAACGATCAGGGTCGATCGGACCGACAGAAGGAAGATCCAGACCACCAGGGCGGCGAGGATCGTCCCTTCGAGCAGGTGTTCCTTGAGGGAATTGATGATTTCAAGGATGAAGACGGCGTCATTGGAAACGATATGAAGCTGCAAGCCGGGAGGCAAGAGAGGGCGCAATTCCTGGTCCAGTTTGTCCTTGACCCGCTCGATGATGGCGACCGTGTTGGTATTGGTGATCTTGACGATCCCCAAGCCGATGGTGGGCTCGCCATTGAATCGGGCCAACTGACGGTAGTCGGAGAGGCCATCGACCAGATCGGCCACATCGCCGAGGCGGATCGGTGCACCGCCTTTCCAGGCGACCACCAGGGTTCCCAGTGCTTCGACGCTGTGGAACTCGAGATCGAGTTTGACCAGGCTTTCCGTCTTCTGCCCGACCACGAAGCCGCCCGCCATCTGGACGTGCTCCTTGTCGAAGGCGTCGGTGATGTCCTGAGCGGTGACCCCCAGGGCGGCCATACGATCGGGACGCAGCTCCACCCGGATCGTCCGGTCCCGGCGCCCGCCGAGGCGGATTTCGCCGACGCCGTCGATGGTTTCCAGCCGTTTCTTGAGGACGTTGACCGCGTATTGATTGAGTTGCTGCTGCGTCCGATCGCCCTGCAGTGCCAGCCACATGATCGGTTGGGCGTTGGTTTCGACTTTGGCGACCACCGGTGGATCGACGTCGTCGGGGAGCCGTCGAAGAACCTGGTTAACCTTGGCCTGCACCTCGTTGAAAGCCACGTCGATCTTCTTTTCCAAACCGAAGGTGATGCCGATCACCGACACTCCCGGCGATGACGTCGACTGGATGTGTTCGATCCCCGGCGTCGAATTCACCGCGCTTTCGATGATGTTGGTAATCGAGGCGTCGACGATGTCCGGGTTGGCGCCTTTCAAGGTCGTGGTGACCGACACGACGGGAAATTCGATGTAGGGGAAGCGGTCCATGCCGATCCGCCCGTAGCTGATGACTCCGAACAGCACCAACACGGCATTGATCATCCACGCCAGCACATGGCGCTTGATCGAGATTTCCGGCAGGGTCATGGGGTCCGGGGAGTCCCCGCGCCCGGTGCAGGCGGGGCGCCCTTGACGGTGATGGCGGCACCCTGGGTCAGGAAGCCCGCACCGTCCAGGGCGATGGTTTCACCCCCTTGCAGCCCTTTGACGATTTCCACCACGCCGCCCTGCTTGCTTCCGGTCTCGACGATCTGCTGCCGGACCTTGCCCTCTTCGACGACATAGACCACCTTGCCTGCCGGACGCAAGACCACCGACTGTTCGGGGACAACCAGGGCGCCTTCGCGGGAGCCGGTGATGATCGCCGCGTCGACCGAGCCGCCGCCACGAAGGGCTCCGGGATTGGTGATGCGGGCAATGACTTCGATTGCGCGGCTGCCTTCGAGAACCGTCGGACGGATATCCTCGATTTCGCCTTCCACCGGGGCATCCGGGGCGAGGGGGCTGGTGAGGCGGACCGGCAGGCCGATCCGCAGGCGGGGACCGATGCTTTCCGGGAAAGGCAGATTGGCTCTCAGCCTAGCATTGGAAATGAGGCGAAAAACGGGATCACCGACCTTGACGTAGTCTCCAACGCTGACGATCTGGACTTCGACATTGCCATCGAAGGGGGCGATGACTTCGGTGCGTCCAAGCCCATGCCGTGATATTTCATTCCGGGCCTGGGCGGCGGCAAGCTGACTGCGCAAGGCGTCCCGCTGGGCGGTGACGTCATCGAGCGCATTGCGGGAGATGAAATTTCGCTCAACCAGCTCCCGTTGCCGGGCCACGAGGCGTTCCTGCTGGGCGAGCAGGGCCTCGAGTCTGGCGCTTTCGGCGCGGTCGGCGGCGACCTGCTGGCTGGCGTCCAGGGGATCGATCCGGGCCATGACCTGCCCTTTCTTGACCGGCTGCCCGCCGTGCACATGGACTGCAATGATGCGGCCGGCAATTTCTGCGCCGACCTTGGGATCTAGGACCGCCTCAAGATTGCCCAGGGTGTGCTCGACCAGTTCCAGCCGCGTGGGTTGAACCTGGGTGACAGTGATGAGAGTGGGCGGGGCGCCCTTCTTTTCGGGCGCCTTCTCCGAGCACCCGGTCAAGACCAGGAGCGCGAGGGCCAGGGCCGGCCAGAGCTTCATCGAGGCAAGACGGTCTCGCCGGCAAAGAGCTCGGCGATCGATTCGCGGCGGCGAACCAAATGGGTCTGGTCGCCATCGACCATCACCTCGGCGGCTCGCGGTCGGGTATTGTAATTGGAGCTCATCGCCATGCCGTAGGCTCCTGCCGACATGACGGCGAGCAGGTCCCCCGCGGCGATGGCCAGGGGACGATCCTGGCCGAGAAAATCCCCGGATTCGCACACCGGCCCGACGATGTCATAGGACCGGATTGCGCCGGAATGCGGCGTCACGGGCAGAATGTCGTGCCAGGCCTCGTAGAGGGCAGGGCGCATCAAATCGTTCATGGCCGCGTCCACAATGGCGAAATTCTTTTCTTCTCCGGGTTTCAGGTATTCGACCTGGGTGAGCAGAACGCCGGCATTCCCTACCAATCTGCGGCCGGGTTCAAGGACGACCTTCAGGCCGCGGTCGACCAGGCGGTCGAGGAGCGGGGTCAGGTAGCCGGCCACCGTGGGCTGCTCCTGTTCGTCCCGGTAGCGGATACCAAGGCCACCGCCCATGTCCAGGTGATGAATAGCGATGCCGTCGGCGGCCAGTTGATCGATCAGTGCCAGGATGCGGTCCAGGGCTTCGGAAAAGGGGGCGGGGTCCAGAAGCTGAGAACCGATGTGGCAATCGATACCGACAATGCTGAGGTTGGGGAGGGCTGCAGCACGGCGGTAGAGGGACCGGGCTTGATCATAAGCGACGCCGAATTTGGCTTCCTTGAGGCCGGTGGAAATATAGGGGTGAGTCTTAGGGTCTACATCGGGGTTGACGCGTAGACTCACGGGAGCTCTCCGCCCCAGACTGCCGGCAACGCCATTGAGCCGCTCGAGTTCTGCGGCACTTTCCACGTTGAAACAGAAAATTTCCGCCGCCAAGGCGAGGCGCATTTCTTCAGTGGTCTTGCCGACGCCGGAGAAGACGACCTTGTTGGGGTCGGCTCCGGCCGCCAGAACGCGGGCGAGTTCGCCACCGGAAACGATGTCGAATCCGGCTCCATGTCGAGCGA
>SSTA01000168.1 GCA_009469685.1 Azonexaceae bacterium
AGATGGGCGACGAGGGCAAGCTTGTCGCTCTCGCTCCAGTGCTCGCCATTGCGCGGTTTCATGAGCAAAGGCATGAAACCCCGCATGGCGATCACCTGGGTGACCACACGCTGCATTTCCCTACGCTGGGACGCGAGGATCAGCCGCCACCAGGGGATAACAGCCGGTAAATCGGGGGGCTTGGCGTTCAATCCAGCTTGCGCCGCAGGGCTCGCCAGCCCCGCCACAGAAGGAAGCCGCGCTTCGCCCATCGCCATGCGCGTCGCGGGCGGGCCAGCAGCAAGCCGATTGCGAATGCGGCGACCGGTTTCGGATGATCCCTGACCCAGCGTCCCCCGGCGACCAGCTTATCCACACCGACCAGCGCACGCTCAAGAGGCCAGAAATTTTCTGCGAGATCGTCCCTCTGCCGGGCGCACCGAGCCCGCAATTCCCCACGCCTCTGAGCAAGTTCCAGGCGCCGGTCGGTCATTGCGTTTCGGTAGCGCTCCGCTTCAACCGGGCCAGGTCCGCATCGAATTCGGCAAGGCTTTGGCCGAACAGCGGCGAAGCACGGCGCAGCGCCGCCGCTGCCAGGCCGGCGCATAGCGCTCCTCCGGCCAGAAAGGCGAAAGCCGCCAATCCGAAGACGAGAACGCGCTGCTCCCAGAACGCCACGGCCAAAAAGGCGACGGCGAGGATCAGGCCGACCCCGACCAGGAAGATGCCAGCCAGGGCATAGACCAGCAGAGAAACGACCCGAAGCTTCTCCTCCTGGAGTTCGACCGACAAGAGTTCGAGCCGGGTCTTTCCGATGGCGATCAGGGTCGCCGCCAGACGCTTCAGGGCGGCGAAGCTGCCTTCGCCGCCTGCGCCGAGGGCCATGGGGATCAGCGGCGGCCGATCAGGACGCCGAGGGCCAAGCCCAGGGCGGCGGCAACTCCGACGGCCTTCCAGGGTTGCTCATGCACGAAGTCGTCGGTCGCATTGGCGGCTGCCTTGGCCTTGTCGACGATAGCCGCTTCGGCATCGGCCAAGCGCTCCTTGGCGTCGCGCAGCCGAATCTCGATCTTTTCGCGCAGGCCTGCCATCTTGTCCCCGGCTGCGCCGGCAGTAGCCCGGAGAATTTCCTCGGCATCCGAGATGACGACCTTCATATCGGCAACCAGTTTGTCCTTGCCGGCAGGAGTGAGTTCTTGAGACATTTTTGACCTCGATGAGCGGGGTGATTACGGGAGAATCTAAAGGGTAGCGGCTCCCGCCGGGGAAAGCAATGCGGACTAGATAGTGTAGTCGTAATCAACGGTCAGAGGGGCGTGATCCGAGAAACGCGCTTCCTTGTAAACCGCCGCCTGCCGCGCGGTAGCCGCAATCCCGGGCGTGGCGATCTGATAGTCGATCCGCCACCCGACGTTCTTGGCCCAGGCCTGTCCCCGGTTGGACCACCACGTATACGCCGTTTCAGTGGCCTCGGGGTGAAGTCGCCGGTAAACGTCGACCCAGCCGAGCTGGTCGAAGACCCGGGTCATCCAGGCTCTTTCCTCGGGCAGAAAACCGGAATTCTTCTGATTGGATTTCCAATTCTTGAGGTCGATTTCCCGATGGGCGATGTTCCAGTCGCCGCAGATCACCACGTCGCGCCCCTCGCGGTAGAGATCCGCCAGGAGCGGAAGGAAAACCTCCAGAAACCGAAATTTGGCGGCCTGGCGATCCGGGGACGCCGACCCCGAGGGAAGGTAAAGCGAGATGACCGTAAGCCGGCCGAAATCGGCGCGCAAGAAACGTCCCTCGGCGTCGAACTCCGGAACTCCCAGACCCTCAGCGATCCGGTCCGGCACGTGCGCAGACCACAGGCCGACCCCGCTGTACCCCTTCTTCTCGGCAGGGTGATAGCGCGTGTGGAATCCGTCCGGGCTAATCATTTCTGCGGTCAGGTCGGCCGCCTGGGCCTTGAGTTCCTGGAAGCAAACCAAATCGGCCTGTTGGGCGTTAATCCAGGGAAGGACGCCCTTGCTCCATGCCGAGCGTATACCATTGAGATTGAGGGAGATGATGCGTAACATGTCGGCTTTGGGGCGGGAATCGCCGTAAGAACAGAATTAGAGGAGACGATGGATTTTCGCCGGCAGTTTATCCGCTTCGCGCTCGACTGCAACGTCCTGCGCTTCGGCCAATTCAAGACCAAGGCGGGTCGACTTTCCCCCTATTTCTTCAATGCGGGCCTGTTCAACGACGGTGCCTCCCTGGGACGGCTGGCGGAGTACTACGCTGAAGCGGCGCTGGCGGCAACGGTGCCGTTCGACATGCTTTTCGGTCCTGCCTACAAGGGCATTCCCCTCGCCGCCGCGGTGGCGATCGCCCTGGCACAAAGAGGCCGCAATCTACCCTTTGCTTTCAATCGCAAGGAGGCCAAGGATCACGGCGAGGGCGGAAGCATCGTGGGTGCTGCCTTGAAGGGACGCGTCCTCATCGTCGACGACGTCATTTCCGCCGGCACTTCGGTTCGCGAATCCGTCGAACTGATTCGGGACGCCGGCGCCACGCCGGCTGGAGTTCTGATCGCCCTCGACCGTATGGAGAAAGGGCAGGGCGAACTCTCGGCGGTCCAGGAGGTGGAACGCGACTATGGCATCCCCGTCATCGCAGTCGCGACTCTCACAGACCTTCTGGCGTTTCTCGAAGAGCAGCCCGTTTTTGCCGAGCATCGCCAAGCCGTCAGTCTCTACCGGCAGACCTATGGCGTCGCCGCTTAAGTCACTTTCGATGGCCCTTCTGGTCGCAGCCAGCCTGCCGGCTGCAGCGGCCAACCTCTATTGCTGCCACGACCCGGCCACTTCCCGTCGGGTCTGTGCCGACTCGGTTCCGGAGCAATGCCGCGGACGACCGTATCGCATTCTCGATTCGGCGGGAAACGTCATCAAGGAAGTGGACGCCCCCCTCACTGCCGAACAGAAGGCTGCCCGGGCTGCGGAAGCCAAACGGCAGAAGGAATTGGACGAAGTTGCCCGCCTGCAGCGCCGCAAGGATCAGGCGCTGCTCGAAACCTACGGCAGCCTCCAGGACATCGACGTTGCAAGGCTGCGGGCCGAGGCGGAGGTCCAGGAAGCCATCGCCCAGACGGAATCCCGCATTGCCGTGGCCCAGAAGGAGCGCAAGCGGTGGGCCGACGAGGCGGAGTTCTATCGTCGCAAGACCCTGCCCGCAGATGTGGAGTCCGGCTTGCGCAACGCCGATTTTGAAATCAAGGCCCAAACCGAGCTCCTGGACGCCAAGAAGAAGGATCTCGAACTGGTGCGCCAGAAATATGACGAAGACCGTCGCCGCTACCTCGAGATTCTCGGTTCGACCCGGCGCGGATCAGCGACGACTTCCGCGCCCGCCCCCGAGACCCGCTAGACGCCAAAGGCGTCGCGGCAGGACTAGCCTAGGAGTTTTTTCCGGAGCAGATCGTTCACCTGCTGCGGATTGGCCTTCCCCTTGGCAGCCTTCATCACCTGGCCGACCAGTGCGTTGAAGGCTTTCTCCTTGCCCGCCTTGAATTCGGCCACGTTGGCCGCATTGGCCGCCAGAACCTCGTCCACCAGGGCCTCGATGGCGCCGGTGTCGGTGATCTGTTTCAAGCCTTGCCGTTCGATGATGGCGTCTGCGCTGGCACCTTCCCCATTCCAGAGGGCCTCGAATACCTTCTTCGCGATGGCGTTCGAAACCGTGCCGTCGGCGATACGGAGAATCAATCCGCCCAATTGCGAGGCGGAAACCGGCGTATCGGCGAGTTCCTTGCCCTCCTTGTTCAAACGGGCGGCGAGATCGACCATCACCCAGTTGGCGCAAGGCTTGGCGTTGGCCTTGCCGGCAATGGCCACCACGGCTTCGAAATAGTCGGCGGTTTCCTGGTTGGCGGTCAGCGTCGTGGCGTCGTAGTTGGAGAGCCCCAGTTCGGCGACCAAGCGTTCGCGCTTCTGGCGGGGCAATTCGGGCAATTCACCTTCCACCCTGGCGATCCATTCGCGATCGATGACCAGGGGCAGAAGATCGGGATCGGGAAAATAGCGGTAGTCGTGGGCGTCTTCCTTGGTACGCATCGTGCGGGTCTCGCCGGTATCCGGGTCGAACAGCACGGTGGCCTGCTGGATCTTGCGCCCTTCCTCGATTTCGTTGATCTGCCACTGGACTTCGTAGTCGATCGCTTCCTTGAGGAAACGGAAGGAATTGAGATTCTTGATCTCCCGCCGGGTACCGAATTCGGTCTGACCCTTCGGACGCACCGAGACGTTGGCGTCGCAACGGAAGGAACCTTCCTGCATATTGCCGTCGCAGATGCCTATCCAGCGCACAAGGCCGTGCAGCGCCTTGGCGTAGGCCACGGCTTCGTCGGATGAGCGCATGTCGGGTTCAGAAACAATTTCGAGCAAGGGCGTTCCGGCCCGGTTGAGGTCGATGCCGGATTTGCCGCTGAAATCCTCGTGCAGGGATTTTCCGGCATCTTCCTCGAGGTGGGCGCGGGTCAGGCTGACGACCTTCTCGTAGGCTCTGTCGCCCTGCCCCACCTGAATGGCCACCGTCCCGCCCTGAACGACCGGCAACTCGAACTGGCTGATCTGGTATCCCTTGGGGAGGTCGGGGTAGAAATAGTTCTTGCGGGCGAAGACGGACCTGGGCGCGACGCGGGCACCGATCGCCAGACCGAAGCGGATGGCACACTCGACGGCAGCCTTGTTGAGCACCGGCAACACCCCGGGCAGGGCAAGGTCCACCGCGCAGGCCTGGGAATTGGGTTCGGCCCCGAAAGCCGTCGAAGCGCCGGAAAAGATCTTGGAGCGGGTAGCGAGCTGTGCGTGGGTCTCGATGCCGATGACGACTTCCCATTGGGTCATGACGATTTTCTCACGTGCACCGACCGGTCTTGGCATCCACCAGGATCGGCCAGAGATAGTTGAAAGCTTCTCCCTCGCAGGCTTTGGAGCAGCTGTTGAAGGCAATGGTGACTTCCCTGCCCTGCTCCCACAGACGGACGGAGCAATTGGAGCCATCTTTGGCTTTGAGTAGCGCCTGAGGCAGGGTTGCCGTCTGCTGGAAGTTCTTGAGATCGAAACGACAGACCCCGCGCTTCGGAATGATCACCTGGGCCGAGAAAGTCTTGACCTGGGCTTCCTTGACCAGCAGATTGAGGCGCGTCTGGGTTCCGACCGCGTCGCGATGGGAACATTGGGACTTCACGTTGAGGGGCCGGACAGGCATGGGCTTCAGATTGCGTCCGGCCAGATGGCGAAGCGGCTGCGACTTGATCGGTTCCTCGCGTTCGACGGCAGGTTCCGGAGCCGTCGTATGCGCCGGTGCGGAATCCGGGGCGGGAGCGGGAGGCGTCTCGGCGCAAGCGACCAGGAGACCGGCAGGCAGAAAGAGCCAGCCAGCCCGCATCAAATCGCCTCCGGCGCCCGTCGATGCCAGTCGGTGGCCTGTTGGTAACGGTGGGCAACGTTCAGCAGGCGCCCCTCGGAGAAGTAATCGCCGATCAATTGCAAGCCTATCGGCAACTGACTTCCTTGTTCGGCCACAAAACCGCAGGGAATCGAAATGGCCGGAAGCCCGGCCAGATTGACCGCAATGGTGTAAATGTCGGATAGGTACATCTGAACGGGATCGGCGGCCTTTTCCCCGAGCCGGAAGGCGGGCGAGGGCGAGGTAGGGCCGAGGATCACGTCGCAGACCTTGAACGCCGCGACGAAATCGTCGGCAATCAGCCGCCGGATGCGCTGGGCCTGGAGATAGTAGGCGTCGTAGTAGCCATGGGAGAGGACGTAGGTACCGATCAGGATGCGACGTTTCACTTCGGCGCCAAAGCCCTGGGCGCGGGTCTTGGCATAGAGGTCGTTGAGGTCGCCGTATTCCGGCGCCCGATAACCGTAGCGCACGCCGTCGAAGCGGGAGAGGTTCGAGCTCGCTTCCGCCGGAGCGATGACATAGTAAGCGGGAACCGAGAGATGGGAGTTGGGGAGCGAAATCTCCACCGTCTGCGCGCCCAGTTTTTCGTATTCGGCGATGGCGGCGCGGACGCCCGCCATGACCGCCGGATCACATCCCTCGCCGAAGAACTCCTTGGGCAGGCCGATACGCAAGCCATCCAGGGGCTTTTCGAGACCAGCGAAATAGTCTTCGGTCGGTCGTTCGAGAGAGGTTGAATCCCTTTCGTCAAACCCTGCCATGACATTGAGCAGCAAGGCGCAGTCCTCGGCGCTCCGGGCCATGGGACCAGCCTGATCGAGGGAAGAGGCAAAGGCGATCATGCCGTAACGGGAAACCACGCCATAGGTCGGTTTGAGTCCGGTCAGATTGCACAGGGCGGCGGGTTGACGGATAGAACCGCCGGTGTCGGTGCCGGTGGCCGCCGGAGCCAGGCGAGCCGCCACGGCCGCAGCGGAGCCCCCGGAGGAACCGCCGGGCACCCGCTGGCGGTCCCAGGGATTTCTGACCGGCCCGTAGTAGGAAGTCTCATTGGACGATCCCATGGCGAATTCGTCCATATTGGTCTTGCCCAGCGGCACCAGCCCGGCTTCGGCGTGCATCTTGCGGATCACCGTCGCATCGTAGGGCGAGACGAAATTGGAGAGAATCTTCGACCCGCAGGTGGTCAGCCAGCCCTCGGCGCAGAAAATATCCTTCTGGGCGATCGGAATCCCGGTGAGCGGCCCGGCCGCTCCGGCGGCGATACGGGAATCCGCCGCCCGAGCAGCAGCGAGGCTCTTTTCCGGATCGACGGTTACGAAGGCGTTGATGTCCGGATTCAGTCGGGCGATGCGCTCGAGATAGAGGCCGGTCAGCTCGACGCTGGAGATTTCCCGGGCCGCAAGAGCAGCCGCGAGATCCTTGAGAGAACGTTCAATCATGCTTTGCTTAGCGTGAGCGGGCGCTGGCCTCCCTCACCCTACACTCCTCACTATTCGATCACCTTGGGGACAAGGTAGAGGCCGGCCTCGGTCTCGGGAGCCACCGCCTGGAAGGCCACCCGCCGGTCGGGTTCGCTGACCGCGTCTTCCCGCAGGCGCTGACTGAGGTCCTGCGCATGGGCCATGGGTTCGACACCCCGGGTATCCACCGCCTGCATGGCTTCAATCAGTTGGAAAATGCCGTTCAGGCGGCTCAAAGTGGCTTCGGCTTCGGCGGCGCTGACCTCGATGCGGGCGAGGTGGGCGATGCGCTGGACCTGTTCCAGGGATAGGGACATGGGGTCGTCTCGGAGTTCTACCGGGGGTGCCTTTGCGTAAAAAACGGGCAGCAGTCTTATTTCGCGAAGCGTTATAAGGTATCATAAAAGTTTTCCTTACCGCACCCCAGGCGACGCTTTCAAGATGTTCGGTTTTCTCAACAAGTACTTCTCCAACGACCTCGCCATCGACCTTGGCACGGCCAATACCCTGATCTACGTCCGCGCCCGCGGCATCGTCCTCGACGAACCTTCCGTGGTGGCCATCCGCCTCGAAGGCGGCCCGAACGCCCGCAAGACCATCCAGGCCGTCGGCAAAGAAGCCAAGGAAATGCTCGGCAAGGCGCCAGGCAGCATTACCGTGATCCGCCCCATGAAGGATGGCGTGATTGCCGATTTCACCGTCACCGAGCAGATGCTCAAGCAATTCATCAAGAAGGTGCACGATTCCAAGCTCTTCTCCCCCAGCCCGCGGATCATCATCTGCGTGCCCTCCGGATCGACGCAGGTGGAGCGTCGGGCAATCCGCGAGTCGGCCATCGGGGCCGGAGCCAGCCAGGTCTATCTGATCGAGGAACCCATGGCTGCCGCCATCGGTGCCGGACTGCCCGTCGCCGAGCCGACGGGTTCCATGGTGGTCGATATCGGCGGCGGAACCACCGAGGTCGGCGTCATCTCCCTGGGCGGCATGGTCTATGCCGGCTCGGTCCGCGTCGGTGGCGACAAGCTCGACGAAGCGATCATGAATTACATCAGCCGCAACTACGGCATGATGATCGGCGAGAACACCGCGGAAAACATCAAGAAGTCGATCGGCTCCGCCTTTCCGGGAGCCGAAGTGAAGGAGATGGAAGTCTCCGGCATCAACAAGGCCGAAGGCATTCCGCGGAAATTCACCATTTCCTCCAACGAAATCCTTGAAGCCTTGACCGATCCGCTCAACCAGATCGTCTCGGCGGTCAAGTCCGCGTTGGAGAAGACTCCGCCCGAATTGGGCGCCGACATCGCCGAGAAAGGCATGGTGCTGACTGGCGGCGGCGCGCTTCTGCGCGACCTCGACCGCCTGCTCATGGAAGAGACCGGGTTGCCGGTGATCGTGGCCGACGAGCCCCTCACCTGCGTGGCCCGCGGTTCCGGGCTGGCCCTCGAGAAGATGGACAAGCTCGGGTCGATCTTCGCGTCGGAATAAGCACCCACACCCCCAGTGGCCGGCATCGACCACGCACCACCGCCGTTCTTCAAGCGAGGGCCAGCACCGCTGGCCCTCCTGATTTTTTACGTCGCCGCATCGATCGCCTTGTTTGTGGTCGACTTGCGCTTCAAGAGCCTCGACCTGCTGCGTCAGAGCGTTGCCCTGGTGATCGACCCGGTACAGCGGGTCGCTCAGACCCCGGGAAGCCTGGTGGATATCGCGCACTCCTACCTCGAAGGGATCGGCGATCTGCGCGAGGAAAATGCTCAGCTGAAGCACGCCAAGCTGACCACCGCCCCCGATCTTGAACGACTTGCCCATCTCGAAGCGGAAAACGAGCGCCTGCGCCGCCTACTTGCAGTGCGGGACAGGGAGAAGGCGCGCGGCCAAGTGGCGCAAATCCTCTACACCGCCCGCGATCCCTTTTCCCGCCGTATCGTCATCGACAAGGGACAGCAGGCGGCGATCGTCGCGGGCCAGCCGGCGATCGACGAGAACGGCGTCGTCGGCCAAGTCACGCGGGTTTTCCCTTTCTCGGCCGAGGTGACCCTGATTACCGACAAGAATCAGGCAATCCCGGTCCAGGTCGTCCGTAGCGGTCTGCGCTCGGTCGCCTTCGGTCTTGGCAATGGTCAGCTCGAGATGAAGTACATGCCGGCCAACGCCGACGTTCAACCCGGAGACACCTTGGTCACCTCGGGTCTGGACGGCATCTACCTGCCCGGTTTTCCCGTCGCCAAAGTGGTCAACGTCGAACGGGACAGCGCCTATTCCTTCGCCCGCATCTATTGCGAACCGGTGGCCGGCGTGGAGAATTTCGGTGAAGTCATGGTGCTCGACCGACGGGAAAATCTGCCGCCGCAACCCGCCGACGAGGCGCGGCCGGCTGCCGAAGGTGACGGAGAGAAGGGAAGCTTGCGTCCGAAAAAGCGCGCTGCTGCAAAGGGAGGCCATTGATGCAACCGACATTCAATTCGTCCCGCATTCTGTTGCCGGTTCGCCCTTGGTTCATCGCCCTCACGCTGGCCATCGCCATGATGCTCAATACGGTGCCGACCGCCCACTGGCCGGGAGTACCCGATTGGCTCGCGCTGGTGCTCTGTTTCTGGTCAGTGAGGGAATTCCGCCGGGTGGGGATGGGCTGGGCGTTCGTACTCGGCATCCTGATGGACGTCGCCGATGGTGCCGTCCTCGGCCAACATAGTCTCGCCTACGTCCTGCTCGCCTTTGCCGCCTCCGCGCTGTCCCGCCGCATCCTGTGGTTTCCTCTGGCCCAACAGGCGCTGCAGATTCTGCCCTTGTTGCTCATGGCCCAAGTTGTCCAGGCCGGAATTCGGCTTGCGGCCGGGGCCGATTTCCCAGGATGGGGCTACTTCATAGGCCCCCTCTTCGCCACCCTGCTGTGGATCCCGGCCACCTTCGTCCTCCTGTTGCCCCAGTTCCAGCCCGTGGAACGGGACGACAATCGGCCGATCTAGCCGGGACCCGCAAGGAATCGGCCCGTGGCAGATTTTCACAACCCGGATGGAGATCTGGAGCGCTTCCGCCTGCGCGTGGGAATTGCCGGTCTTGCGGTCCTGATCGCTTTCTGCATCCTGTTCGGCCGTTTCGTCTATCTCCAGATCGTCCAGCACGAGTACTACCGCACGCGGGCCGAGGACAACCGCATCGCCCTGCTTCCCATCGTCCCCAATCGGGGCGTGATCACCGACCGCAACGGGATCGTCCTCGCGCGGAATTATTCAGCCTTCACCCTGGAAATCACGCCATCCCGGGTCGCGGTCCTGGACCAGACCATAGACGGGCTGGCGGAGATCATCGAAATCCAGTCCAAGGATCGCAAGCGCTTCAAGCGCCTGTTGGACGAAGCGAAGAATTTCGAATCCATCCCCATCCGGACCCGCCTGTCCGACGAAGAAGTCGCCCGCTTCGCCGCCCACCGTTACCGCTTCCCCGGCGTCGAAGTCAAAGCCCGCCTCTTCCGGCAATATCCTTTGGGTACGGTCGCTTCCCACGCCCTCGGCTACATGGGGCGGGTCACCGATCGGGATCTGGAATGGATAGGCGAGCGAGGCCAGGAAGCGAACTATAAGGGCACCGATCACGTGGGCAAGACCGGCCTCGAACAGCATTACGAATTCGAGCTGCACGGGGAAACCGGTTACGAGCAAGTCGAAATTGACGCGGGGGGACGCGCCATCCGCAGCCTCAGGCGGACCCCCCCCGTTTCGGGCAACAATCTGGCGCTGACGCTGGACGCCAAGTTGCAGGAAATGGCCGAAAAAGCCTTCGGCGACCGCAAGGGTTCCCTGGTCGCCATCGAACCCGCAACGGGAGGGGTGCTGGCGCTTGTCTCCAGTCCCACTTTCGATCCCAATCTTTTCGTCGACGGAATCACGCCTGAAAACTGGAAGGACTTGAACGACGATCCGAAGAAACCCATGGTCAATCGGGCGATCAACGGCGCCTACCCGCCGGGGTCCACTTTCAAGCCTTTCATGGCGCTCGCCGCCCTGGAGGCCGGGAAACGCACTCCCGCTCAAGTCATCAACGACCCGGGTTTCTTCACTTTCGGCAATCACACCTTCCGGGACGACAAGAAAGGGGGCCATGGAGCGGTCGACATGTACAAGTCCATCGTCCATTCCTGCGACACCTACTATTACATGCTGGCCAACGATTTGGGGATCGACGGTATCGCCCGCTTCATGGGATCCATAGGCCTGGGTCAGCGCACCGGAGTCGACCTTGGCAAAGACGACTCCGGCGAATCGAAAGGCGTTCTTCCCTCTCCGGAATGGAAGCGGCAGCGCTTCAAGCGCCCCGAGCAGCAGAAGTGGTATGCCGGAGAGACGATCTCCATTGGAATTGGCCAGGGGTACAACGCCTACACCCCCATCCAACTGGCCCAGGCCACCGCCACCGTGGCCAATAACGGCGTAATGTTCCGGCCCCACTTGGTGAGCCATATCACTGATACCCGGACGGGCGCCAGGCGTCCAATCGAGCCGCAACCCATCCGTACCCTGGATTGGAAGCCGCAGAACATCGAGACCATCAAGCGGGCCTTGGTGGGCGTGAACAAGGAAGGGACCGGTGCCCGGGCATTTGCCGGCGCAACGTACGAAGCGGCCGGCAAAACCGGAACCGCCCAGGTATTCTCCCTTAAGGGAGCCCAGTATCGCGAGGGAGGCGTCAAAAAGGAATTGCGCGACCACGCCTTGTTCATTGCCTTCGCGCCAGTGGAAAATCCGCGCATCGCGCTCGCCATCCTCGTCGAAAACGGCGGTTTCGGCGCCCAGTCGGCGGCGCCCATCGCCCGCATGGTTTTCGATTACTATCTTCTGGGCAAGGTCCCGGCAGGCGCAGCCGGCGAAGACGCAGCGGCGGTCGAAAACGACAACGACGAGGAATAGGCGGGGATGATCGATCTGCGCAACTGGCTCCGGCGCGGCTGGACCGAATTGGCCAATCCGATCGACGGTCCCCTGCTGGCGATCGCCTTGGCCATCATGGCCGTGGGCATCTCGACCATCCACTCCGCCACTTACGACGGAGTCGAAAGGGGAGCTTCCCAGGGGCTCCATCTCTTGTTCGCCCTCACGCTGATGTGGGTGATCGCTCGCGTCCCTCCCCAGAAGATGATGCGCTTCGCGGTCCCGCTCTACATCCTGGGCGTGATCCTGCTGGTCGGCGTCTTCCTGTTTGGCGTCAAGGTCAATGGGGCTCGCCGTTGGCTTCCGCTAGGATTTACCCGCATACAGCCCTCCGAGGTCATGAAGATCGCCATGCCGCTGATGCTCGCCTGGTATTTCCATAAATTTGAAGGCGCCTTGCGCCTGCGCCACTATCTCGGTGCGGCACTCCTGCTCTTCCTTCCCTTCGCCTTGATCGCCAAGCAACCCGATCTGGGCACCGCCATCCTGGTCGGGGCCGCCGGATTCTACGTCATTTTCCTGGCGGGCCTGCCCTGGAAAGTGATCATCGGCTTGATTGCCGCGGGGGCTTCCGCTGCGCCGTTTCTCTGGAATCTGATGCACGACTACCAGCGCAAGCGCATCCTCACCCTGATCGACCCGACCACCGATCCGCTGGGGGCGGGCTACCACATCATCCAGGCAACCATTGCCATCGGATCAGGAGGGCCAACGGGCAAGGGCTACCTCAACGGCACCCAGACTCACCTTGAGTTCATCCCGGAGCGCCACACCGACTTCATATTCGCCGTCTTTTCGGAAGAATGGGGCCTGATTGGGAATGTAGCGCTATTGATTCTCTATACCCTGCTCATCGGTCGCGGCCTCATGATCGCCTCTGCCGCACCCACGCTCTTCTCGCGCCTGCTCGCCGGAGCCATCACCCTGGGTTTCTTCACCTACGCCTTCATCAATATGGGTATGGTGAGCGGGATCCTGCCGGTGGTAGGCGTCCCCCTTCCCTTCATGAGCTATGGCGGTACCGCCCTGGTCACTCTTTTTGTGGGACTCGGCGTGCTCATGTCCATCCACACCCACCGCATGTTGGTTCAAAAATGAACTCCCGGGTCGCTTCTCAACCCGCCCTCGGAAAGCTGGCGCGCATGGTGTTGGCGACCGGAACCGCTACCCTCGCCGCCTGCGGCAACCTGCCGTCCAACGCTCCGCCGCCTTCGGAAGCTTCCGGCGGTGCGTCCGTGCCGAGCACGGCCGTCCGCACGCCGAGCGCAACGCGAAAACCGCAGGTCGTTTTAAAGCGAGGAGGCGGTTTCTACAAGGATGACGGCCCCGGCGAGGAAATTCCCGACGGCCTCGACGAAGTTCCCGATGCAGAACCGCGTTGGGAACCTCTGCACAAGCCGGCGCAGCGTCCCTATGTCGTCCTCGGCAGGGAGTATGTTCCGAATACCGCAGTCCGCCCGTACAAGGCCCGGGGTATCGCCAGCTGGTATGGCAAGAAGTTCCACGGGCAGAAAACTTCCATCGGCGAACCCTACGACATGTTCGCCATGACCGCCGCCCACCCCACCCTGGCTCTACCCTCCTACGTAAGAGTAACGCACGTACAAAGCGGGAAGGCAGTCGTCGTTCGGGTCATCGACCGCGGCCCTTTCCATGCCGACCGCATCATCGACCTCTCTTACACCGCCGCGTACAAACTCGGTCTGGTCCAAGGCGGTAGCGGTCTGGTGGAGGTGGAAGCGCTCCTGCCCGGAGAATCCGCCCCACGGCCGCTCCCTAGCCCGGAACGGGACGAGATCGAGGAATTCACGCGCCGATTGGCACGGGAGGAAGCCTCGACCCAGACCGTCGCCACGGAAAGCGCATTACGCGGGGTCTACCTCCAGTTGGGTGCCTTCGGCAATGCCGACAATGCCGAGACCCTCAAAAATCATCTGAGCCGGGAGCTCGACTGGCTCACCGACCCGATGCGCATTGTTGCCGGCAAGAACGTCCACCGTCTCCAGCTCGGCCCCTACGCCAACCGGGCCGACGCGGAGAAGATCGCCGAACGCATCCGCCTAGCCCTGGGCTACCGTCCGACCTTCGTCATCCGACCGTAAGGCGGACCGTCGCGACTACCACGTTGCCGCGGCCGCGATACTCGACCTCGGTGAAACTCATCATCTTGGCCATGGCAATGCCGCGGCCGTTGGGATCGAACGCCCGCTCCGGGTCGAAATCGAGGTATTTCTTCCAATCGAACCCCTCGCCCTGGTCGGTGATCGTGAATACGATGCGGTCCGGAAAGCGCTCGCAGCACACCGACGCAAAACGATCCCGGAACTGCGGCAGGGCCAGCCGACGGGCGATTTCCGCTTCCCACTGGCCTTCCCACTTGAGCAGCGCCTTCTCCTTGTAGGTCACGCCCAGGTTGCCATGTTCTACGGCATTGACCATCAGGTCGGCAAGCCCCGGCGCCACCGCTTCCGGTTGCGGGCAGAGGGCTGCAAGCAGCGGGACGAGCCGAGCGACATCGTCCAGATTCACGAAGCGCTCCTCGACCCCGAGGCCGATCTGGGCGCCGGTTTCCGGATGCGCCGCCTGACGCTGAACCGCCTCGCGGTGGCGGAGATCGTCGAGGGCGGAACGGACGATCTGCACCAGAGCCTCGGGTTCGTAAGGCTTGGTCAAATAGTAGTAGGCCCCCGCGTCCAGGCCCTGGCGGATCTGCTCCGGCGCGGAAGCTGCCGTCTGCATGATCACCGGGATGTCGGCGAACGGGGTCTCGGTCTTCAAACGGCGCAGGAATTCCATGCCGTCGAGCCCGGGCATCATCCGGTCGAGAACCACCAGGTCGTAGTCACTCCCGTTCAGCTGGAACCGGTCCCAAGCGGCCACCGGATCGCTGAAGAGGTCGAGGGTCAACCCCTCGTCGGCGAGGAATTCCTCGATGATGAACAGATTCATCTGCTCATCGTCGACGACCAGCACGCGTTCCTTCGTCATCGTGACTGTCTCCTCCGTGGCCGGCAGGCCCATGCGCTCTTTTTTATAGTGCCTCATATTACCCGAAGCCCGCGTGCTCCGGGGTATTGACCGGGATCAAGGGTCGCGGGCCGTCCGTCACTATACTTGCCCAATTCGCAATAGCCCCAGGCACTATGACTGCTGCACTTCCCGACCTCGTCTGCCCTGCCGGCAGCCTACCCGCCCTCAAGGCGGCCGTCGACCATGGCGCCGACGCCGTCTACCTGGGCTTCAAGAACGGCACCAACGCCCGCAATTTTTCAGGCCTGAACTTCGACGCCAGGACCATGGCTGAAGGACTCGGCTACGCCCGCGGCAAGGCTTGTGAAGTGCTCGTCGCCATCAATACCTTTCCTCAGCCAGGCCGGATCGCCGACTGGCGCAGCGCGGTCGATGCCGCCGCCGATCTGGAGGTGGACGCCATCATCCTGGCTGACGTCGGATTGCTCGATTATGCTTGCCGCCGCCACCCCCGGCAACGTTTGCATCTCTCGGTCCAGGGTTCGGCCACCAACTACGAAGCGATTAACTTTGCCCAGCGCGAGTTCGGTGTCCGCCGCGCCGTCCTGCCTCGGGTGCTGACCCTGGCCCAGGTCGAACACGTCATCCGCAACACCATGGTGGAAATCGAGGTATTCGGATTCGGCAGCCTCTGCGTCATGAATGAAGGGCGCTGTTGGCTCTCGTCCTACGCCTGCGGGGAATCCCCCAACACCGTCGGGGCTTGCTCTCCGGCCAAGTACGTCAAGTGGGAAAAGAGCGCAAACCGTATGGACACCCGCCTCAACGGCATTCTCATCGATCGCTTTGCCGACAATGAACCGGCCGGCTACCCCACTCTGTGCAAGGGCCGCTTCGAGGTCCAGGGCGAGACCTATTACGCCCTGGAAGAACCGACCAGCCTCAACGTTCTGGGCATTCTTCCGGAAATCGTCAAGGCCGGCGTCCGGGCCATCAAGGTCGAGGGTCGCCAACGCAGCCCGGCCTATGTCGCGCAAGTCACCCGAACCCTGCGCGCAGCCCTCGACAGCCTCTCGGCCGACGGCGCGCGTTACCAAGTCCGCCCCGACTGGCAGGCCCAGCTGGCCAAGGTTTCCGAGGGCAATCAAGCCACCCTCGGCGCCTACAATCGACCCTGGCGTTAAGCCCCCCACCTCTTTCCGTCGTTCCCGCCCATGAAGCTCGCTCTCGGTCCTCTACTCTTCTTCTGGCCCAAAAATCAGGTCCTCGAGTTTTATGCGGAAATGGCCGAGAACCAAGTCCTGGAAACCCTCTATGTAGGCGAAGTGGTCTGTTCGCGCCGGCAGCAATTGCGCGTCGCCGACTGGATCGGACTGGCCCGCGATCTCACCGATGCGGGCAAGGAAGTCGTCGTTTCCGCCCAGGCGCTTCTCGAGTCGGAAAGCGATCTCAAGGCCCTGCGCCGCATGGTGGACGAAGCCGGCTGCGTGATCGAAGCGAACGACCTGGGAGCGGTCAATGTGCTCGGCGGCCGGCCCTTTGTTGCCGGGCCGCACCTCAACATCTACAACGAAGCCACTCTGGAGACCTACGCCCGTTTCGGGATGAGGCGCTGGGTGCCCCCCCTGGAGGCGGACCGCCATCTGGTGGCGACGCTGCATCAGAAACGCCCCGCCGGCGTCGAAACCGAGGTCTTCGCCTTCGGTCGGCTGCCGCTGGCCTTCTCTGCCCGCTGCTTCACCGCCCGCCACTACAACCTCAACAAGGACGACTGCCAGTTCAAATGCCTGGACCACCCGGAGGGACTGACCCTGCGGACCCGCGACGGACAGGACTTCCTTACCGTCAACGGAATCCAGACCCTTTCCGCCCAGTCCTACAATCTGCTCGACCAAGTGCCCGACCTGACGGCCCTTGGGATCGATCTCTTGCGTATCAGTCCTCAGCCGGAGCACACCCCTTCGGTCCTGGCCGCCTTCGACGCCGCCCGCCGCGGAAAACCTGCAGCGGCTGACCCGGCCTGGAACCCTCTCGGCCTGGTCGATGGTTACTGGTTCGGCGATGCGGGAATCGCCCGCCACCGCCCCGCCGCAATTCCCGGAGTCTGCCCATGAGCCCAAGCATCTCCATTCCGAGATTTAGTCTTCCCCCTTTCATCGCGACCATCGGCCAACATTTGCCGCAATGGCCCCACACGCTGGCCCTGGTCGCCGGGCTCAACACGGCGGTCCGCCTACGCCTGCTCACCGGGGCCGATCTCTCGATGTTGGAGGACAAGTTGTTTCGGGTTCGCGTCCTCGATACCGGCGGAACGGCAACCTTCACCTGCCGTGGCGCCCTGTTCCACCCAGTCTTGCGGCCGCAGAGAGAACCCGACCTTTGCTTCGCAGCCAAGCTTTCCGCCTACCTTCAACTCCTCGCCCGCCAGGAAGACCCGGACACCCTATTCTTCAATCGGGAACTCGAAATCACCGGCGATACCGAACTGGGACTCACCGTAAAGAACATGCTCGACGCCGTCGAGTGGCCGCAGCTTGTCCTTCCTTTCGCCAGGAAATCGTGACTGCGAACCTTGCATCGCTCCGTTGCACCGGACGTCCTACCAGAACGTCTATGGCGGGTCGATACCGCTGAGGCCGGGTATTCGCCGCGGCTTAACGCCAGGCAAGGGAGTCGGTTTGGAAAGCACGGGAACCGCCCTACCAGAGCTCCGTACTGCCCGTATTCTGGCCCCCGCGCAGGGCCTGAAGCACCTGGGCGAACTCTTCGTCGTACTGACCCCGGGTGGAGAGCAGATTCAGAATGCGCTGTACCGAACCATCCATCATTGCGCTGATTTTCTCCTCCTGGTCGAGGGTCGTTCCCAGCCAGGAATAGGCCTTTTCGATCACATCCACAAGTTCCTGAAGGAGGACCCGCGTATCCGCCAGCATCGCCCGGTGTTTGTCCCGCAGCGATTCGACGGCCGAAGTCGCGCTGAACAGCGCCATCTGAAGTTGCTCGGCCCGCTCCATCGATTCCCGGCGCATCGCGACATTGTCGCAGAGCGCCTCTGACGTCTCGGCCAGGACGGCCACGTGGTCGCGGATATTGCCGGCCCGCTCGGCGGACTCCTCCGGGAGATTGGTAATGGCAATCGAAACCCGATCGTAATTGACCACCAGTTGTCGCTTGAACTGAAAGATGCGTCCCATCTGGGCAAGCTTGTCGAGGATGTCCGCTTCCAGCCGGGTGGGCTCTCCTTCCGTGCGAAAGGTCACCTGACCGTCAGCCGGCCGTATGACCCCAAAAGACTGCAGCCCGAGTTCCCGGATGGCCTCGACCAGCTTTTGGGAAAGCGTCTCGTAGTCCCGGCACTGGATGCTCGATCGTACGAAATTCATGAGCACCCCGTTCTGCCCGACGGTCGACAGGAAATTCATCGCCATCGACTGCAACTGCCGCTTTTCTTCGTCAAACCGACAATAGTCGGCATGGATTTGGATGGCAAGTTCCGCCTTCTTGATCAGAATCTGCGGCGACACCGGTTTGCTGACGATGTCGTTTCCCCCGGCGTCAAAGGCCTCCAGCTGGTACTCGAGGGAATCGTGGGCAGTGACAAAAATGACCGGGACCCGGCTGACTTCGCGGATCTTTCGGCAAACCGAAAACCCATCCATTTCCGCCATCTCGACGTCGAGGACGATGAGGTCGGGGGGCTCAGCGGCGAAGCCCTCCAGCGCTTCCAAACCCGAAGCGGCGGACGAAACGGCAAACCTTTCCCGCAGGGCTTGCTCCAGGAATACGCGGAAAAAGCGATCGTCGTCAACGACAAGGATTCGCTTCCGATCGGAACCCGTCTCCTCGCTCAGCAAGGCTTTCTTCCCGTAGTTATTGTCGCCGCTCAAGGACGTCCAAATCGATCGGACCTATGCGTCGGCTGAAGCCCATCTTAGCGCACAGGGAAACTCTTCTCCGGGAAAAGAGCGACGATGCTCAAGACCTCCTCAGCCCCGATGGGCGTCTCCAGCCCTCCGAGCAGCATGATGTCCTGGCCACCCAGGAATATCTTGATTTCCTTGCGGGGGATGCCCTTGCCGGGCTCCTGCAGACAGCCGCGCAGACCGGGATGATGATGCTCAAGGGCGGAAAACGCCTCCGCCACGGTATCTCCGCTGACGGTGACTTCTTCCGCACCGCCGGTATGGCAGCGCAGAGCACGGGGGATATGAACACTGACCACGGGGGAATCGATCATGGCGGACCTCCTTTGGCGTGCTCCGAGGCGCACGCACGCTTCGCAGATGCCGGTTGGACCCGCAAACTGCTGGAGGGTTCACACCCACTTGCCGGAGCCCGCGTCGCGGGCCGCCAAAGAGTTGTCACGCCGTGGGCCGGCCGTGGAATTCGAGCTAGAATGCCGTCGCGATCAACATCCCCAGGAGTTCCCTCATGGCAGCAAACGACGACGACGAAACCACAGCCGTTTTTGTAGGCGCCCTTGCCGGCATCATGCTGGCAGCGACCGCCGCGATCTATGGAGCAAGTGCAGGCAAGCTGCAAGTGGCGCCCCCCGCCGTCACGGCGGAGGCTGAAATCGCCCCCCTCGGCGAAGCCCTGGCCAAGGTGTACTTCGCCTTGGGCAAATCCGATCTCGACGCCAAAGATCGCGACGTGGTGACCAAGACGACGGAAGCTTTGGCGGCCAAGCCCGATGCCATCGTCCTGCTCTCCGGGTTCCACGATCCCTCAGGCGATGCGGCGCAAAATGCGGAACTCGCCAAGAGCCGGGCACTAGCCGTGAAGGAGGCCTTGGTGGCGGGAGGAATCGCGGCTGACCGCGTCAAGATGCGCCGGCCGGAAAGTACCGTTGGCACCGGCAGCCCCGAGGAGGGACGCCGGGTGGAGATTCGCGTCCAGTAGTGCAGGCATTGGGGGCCCCCAATACCACTTGAGTTTCGACTCGTGGCGCAACAAAAAGCCCGCAACCTCACGGTTGCGGGCTTTTTATTCTGTCAATCGGCCTATTTGGCCTTCTTCTGGGAATCCAGACGGAATTTGACGTAGCTGCCCGGGGCTTCCTCGATGACCTTGAGTTTGCCCTTGCCCGGAACGCGGGCGGGAACCTGGGCGCTGCCGCCCGGCAGGCCGGTGACCCAGGCATGCCAATGGGTCCACCAGGAACCCGCGTTCTGGGTGGCACCCGCCAGGAAATCGTCGGGGCTCTCCGGCAGGTTGCCGTCGGAGGCATCGTTTACCCAGTAGCCGTACTTGTTGGCCACCGGCGGATTGACGATGCCGGCAATGTGGCCGGAGCCGCCAAGGACGAACTTCGTCTTTCCTGAAGGAAGGCAGGCTCCCATGTAGGTGCTTTTCCAGGGGGCGATGTGGTCTTCGATGGTGGAAATGAAGTAGCAGGGCGTCTTGACCTTGGTGAGGTCGATCTTGACGCCGTCCAGGGTAATACCGCCGGGATCCTTCAGCTTGTTCTCCAGGTACATATTGCGCAGGTAGAAGCTGTGCATCGCCGCCGGCATGCGGGTGGAGTCGGAGTTCCAGTACAGCAGATCGAAGGGGAAGGGATCCTTGCCCATCAGGTAGTTATTGACCACAAAGGACCAGATGAGGTCGTTGGCCCGCAACATGTTGAACGTGCCGGCCATCTCGGTACCTTCCAGATAGCCGCGCTCGTTCATTTTCTTTTCCAGGCCGGCCACTGCGTTCTCGTCCAGGAAAACGCCGAGTTCGCCGGGCTCGGAGAAGTTGAGCATGGTGGTAAAGAAGGTGGCGGAATTGACCCGCTTGTCTTTCTTTCCGGTCAGGTAGGCCAGGGTGGTCATGAGCAGCGTGCCGCCCAGGCAGTAGCCGGCCATGTTGACGCTGTCCTCGCCGGTGTGGGCGCAGACCTGGTTGAGGGCTTCCACGGAACCCTGTAGTAGGTAGTTCTCGAAACTCTTCTGGGCCAGCTTCTCGTCCGGATTGACCCAGGACATGATGAAGGTGGTATGTCCCTGGTCGGTGGCCCACTTGACCAAGGAGTTCTTTTCCCGCAGATCGAGGATGTAGTACTTGTTGATCCACGGCGGAACGATGAGGAAGGGTTTCTTGTACTGATCCTTGGTGGTCGGATCGTATTGGATGAGCTGGAAAAGCTCATTCTGGAAAATGACCTTGCCCGGGGTGGTGGCGACGTTCTTGCCCATCTCGAAGGCCGACGTGTCGGTCATCCGGATACGCAGCTGGCCGTCCCCCTGCTCGACGTCGTGCAGCAGGTTGTTGAAACCCTTGATCAGGTTCTGACCGTGGCTCTTGACCGTCTCCCGGAAGACCTCGGGATTGGTCATCGCAAAGTTGGAGGGCGACAGGGCGTCAATGTACTGGCGGGTGAAGAAATTGACCTTCTGCTGGGTGTGCTCGTCGAGCCCTTCGGCACCGCTCACGGTGTCGTGCAGATGGCGGGCCGTGATGAGGTAGGACTGTTTGATGAAGTCGAAAAGGAAATGCTGCTCCCAGTCTTCGTCCCGGAAACGGTTGTCGCCCTTCTTGGGGGCGGCGACGGGGCCGGAGACCGGCATGCCGACCATCTTCATCATGCTGCTTTGCCAGAGGGAAAAGTAATCCCACATCATGTTCATCTGGGTCTGCGCCAATTTGACCGGATTCGCCAGCAGGTGGGCGGAAAGGTCCATGAAGGCCTTGGCCACGCCCAGTTCGTCGGACGGGGCATCGACGCCCTCCTTGGCCTTCTTTTCCATGAACTGGGTGAGGATGCGGGAAGCGCGCTGGGCGACTTCGGCGTAGGTCTGGGCCATTTCGGCCGGGTTGGGCAGGTTGGCTGCCTTATCCTCGGTTTGCTGCGACATGTGAAACTCCCTCTGTCAGTTTTCCAAGCGGGCCTGTGCGGCCCTGGCGAAACGGATGACGCCATCGCCCCCAAGGGTGCGCGACAGCCGTCCGGCGATTTCCAGATGATTGAGATGGGCGATTGCCTCGCCCATCGCAAACATCGTCTGATGCGTGTCGAGCGGCCGCGGAAACAGCGTCGCGAGCAACTCGGCGGCGCTCTTTGGCGCCTCACAATCGTCTTCCACCGCCTGCAGGCGTTCTCCATGGTGGGCATGCAAAGCCGCAATCCGCTCCGACAGCCCGACGAAGGGCAGACCGTGGGAGGGCAATACCAGGGTGGAGTCGGGAATTTCCCGGGCCATTGCGTCCAGAGAAGCGAGATAGCTTCCCAAGGCATCGGCCGCCGGGGTGACTGCCATCACACTGATATTGGTGGAAATCCGCGGCAAAAGCATGTCTCCCGAAATTAACACGGCGAGTTCCTGGCAGTAAAGCGCAGCATGCTCGGGCGAATGGCCGTGGCCGATGACGACCTTCCACTCGCGTCCGCCTATGGCCCGACTGTCCCCCGCTTGAAGCCGGTTGTAACGCTCCGGAAGCGCCGGAACCGACCGCGTATATCCCGATCCTCGGCGGGCAAAGCGATCGAGGAGGTCCGCTGAAAGACCGTGCTGACGGAACTGTTCGGTCATGAAACGCGCACCGTGACCGCCGACCTCGTGCCAGACGGCGTGGGCAGTCAGAAATTCGGCGGCGGTCATCCAGAGCTGCGCACCGGTCTGCTCCAGAAGCCAGGTCGCCAATCCCAGGTGATCGGGATGAAAATGGGTCACCAACAGATTGCGCACCGGCCCGGCCAACCCGGCGAGGACCGCCACCCAGGCCGATCGGGTCCCCTCGTCGGCAAATCCCGTATCGACCAGGGTCCAGCCGTCTCCGTCCCGCAATGCCCAAAGGTTGATGTGGTCGAGCTGAAAAGGCAGGGGCATGCGTAGCCACAGCACGCCTGGGGCGACCTCGACGGTCGTACCGCTGGGAGGAGGAAGAAGGTGGGGGAACTCGAGCGCCATGGAATCCGGAGTCACCTTACCATACGGTACCGGATTGAAAAAACCCCGCTGCTCTGCTGTACTGGGGGCAATTGAACGGTCAAGAAAGGTGTGTCGTGGAACTTCCGTGTCTCGCCTTCGACCATGAAGAGAGCGTCGCCGAGCTCAGGGAGGCGGTGCGGACCTTCGCCGACCGGGAAATCGCACCGCGGGCCGCAGCCATAGACCGCGACAACCGCTTTCCCACCGACCTCTGGCCCAAGCTGGGCAGCATGGGGCTTCTCGGCCTCACCGTTCCCGAAGCGCTGGGCGGCACCGGCCTCGGCTATCTCGCCCACATCGTGGCGATGGAAGAACTTTCGCGCGCGTCCGCGAGCGTCGCCCTGTCCTACGGAGCCCACTCCAATCTGTGCGTCAACCAGATCTACCGTAACGGTAACGACGCTCAACGCGCCCGTTTCCTGCCCCGGCTGATGAGCGGGGAGCACGTGGGGGCATTGGCGATGTCCGAGCCCAACGCCGGATCCGATGTGATCTCGATGCAGTTGCGGGCGGACAGGGCCGGGGATCGCTACGTCCTGAACGGTTCCAAGCTGTGGATCACCAACGGCGGCGACGCCGACGTTCTGGTCGTTTATGGCAAGACCGACCCGGCGGCCGGCGCTCACGGCATCACGGCCTTCCTGGTCGAGAAGGGGATGCCCGGATTCACCCACGGCGCTCACCTGGACAAGCTCGGGATGCGGGGATCCAATACCTATCCCCTGTTCTTCGACGACGTCGAGGTCCCGCAGGAAAACGTCCTCGGCCAGGTCGGAGCCGGTGTCCGTGTCCTGATGAGCGGCCTCGACTATGAACGGGCCGTCCTGGCGGGAGGGCCTCTGGGGATCATGGCCGCCTGCCTCGACGTGGTGGTCCCCTACCTGCACGAGCGGCGGCAGTTCGGCAGCGCGATCGGCGAATTTCAGCTCATGCAGGCCAAACTGGCGGACATGTACGTCACCTTCAATGCGGCCCGGGCTTACGTTTACGCCGTCGGTCAGGCCTGCGACCGGGGAGCGGTGACGCGCCGGGATGCCGCCGGCGCCATACTCTACGCCGCCGAGAAGGCTACCTGGATGGCCGGCGAAGCGATCCAGGCCCTGGGCGGAAACGGCTACGTCAATGACTATCCCACGGGCCGCCTGTGGCGCGATGCCAAGCTCTACGAAATCGGTGCTGGGACTTCGGAAATCCGACGCATGCTGATCGGGCGGGAGTTGTTCGATGTCACCGGGTGCCGCCCATGAGACCTTTTCCGGTTAGCAAAGGTCAAAGTAGCGTTACCGCGCCCGCATCACACTCTTGGCCCGGAAGCCACCGTTCCATCGCTGCCGGCAAGGGGTCCGGAGGACGGTAGAATCCGTCACTTCCCATCCTTGGAACGACCATGCTTCGCCTGCGCACCCTGAGCATCGCCGACACCGCCGCCCTGGACCACGTCCGCCAGTTCTTCCGGAGCTACGTAGCCTGGCTGGGCGTAGACCTCAATTACGAGAATTTCGACCGCGAGATGGCGGCCCTGCCCGGCAGCTACGCCGAGCCCGCGGGGCGCCTGTTCTACGCCGAGGTCGACGGCAACCCTGCCGGCTGCGTCGGCGTGCGCCCTTACGGCGAGGGAGGCAGCTGCGAGATGAAGCGTCTCTACGTCAGTCCCGAGTACCGCAATCGGGGGATCGGGAAGCTCCTCGCGCAAGCTGCAATCAGCGCCGCCAAGGACATGGGCTATCGTCGCCTCTTGGTGGATACCATGCCCGGCATGCGCATGGCGGTGCGCCTCTACCGGGAATTGGGTTTCACCGAAACGCCCTGTTACTACCAGACCCCGGTGGAGGGCATGATGTTCCTGGCCCTCGACCTGGAGAACTGGACTCCGGAGGAGAAGCACAACGAGAACCTGGATCATCTCTTCGATTTCAACCGCAGCTGGGCTCGTCAGATGCAGGAGCGGGACCCGGAATACTTTGACCGCCTTTCCCAGCTCCAGGCTCCGGACTACCTGTGGATCGGATGTTCCGATTCCCGCGTGCCGGCGAACCAGATTGTCGGCTTGCTGCCGGGGGAGGTGTTCGTCCACCGCAATATCGCCAACGTGGTGGTGCATACCGACCTCAATTGCCAATCGGTGATTCAGTTCGCCGTCGACGTGCTGCGGGTCAAGCACATCATGATCGTCGGCCACTACGGATGCGGCGGCGTGCGGGCCGTGGTGGACAACCAGTGGGTCGGCCTGGTCAACCTTTGGCTGCGTCATGTGGAGGACGTGCGCAACAAGCATCGCCGCGCTCTCGAAGCCCTGCCCCTGGAACAACGCTACGACCGCCTCTGCGAATTGAACGTCATCGAGCAGGTAGTGAATCTGTGCCGCACCAATGTGGTCCAGGACGCCTGGAACCGCAATCAGAAGCTCACCGTGCATGGCTGGATCTACGGCCTCAAGGACGGACGGATCAAGAATCTGGGCCTCACCGCTCAGGGTACCGACGCCCTGGAACGCCGCTACGTCGAGGCCCTGGCCGCCCTCGACGTGACTCCGCCCCTATGACCCCATGATCGATCCCGTCGTCATCGTCTCGGCCGCCCGTACCCCCATCGGGGCGTTCCAGGGTGCCCTGGCGGGACTGACGGCGACCGAGCTCGGGGCTGCCGCCGTACAAGCTGCGGTCCGCCGAGCCGGAATCGACCCGGCGATTCTGGATGAGGCGATCCTGGGTTGCATCCTCACCGCGGGACTCGGCCAGGCCCCAGCCCGGCAGGCCGCCCTGGCCGCCGGACTGCCCCAGTCGGTGGCTTGCACCACGGTAAACAAGGTCTGCGGATCGGCGCTCAAGGCAATCATGCTGGGTCACGACGCCATCGTTGCCGGTTCTGCGGCGGTGGTCGTCGCCGGCGGTATGGAATCGATGAGCAACGCGCCCTACTTGTTGCCCCGAGCCCGGTCCGGTTACCGCCTGGGGCACGACCAGGTCCTCGACCACATGTTCCTCGATGGGCTGGAGGATGCGTATGGGCCCGAGACGCGCGGCAAGCTCATGGGCTGCTTTGCCGAGGACTGCGCCTCCCGGCTGGGGATTTCCCGCGAGGAACAGGATGCCTGGGCTTTGCGTTCCGCCTCCCGCGCACAACAGGCGGCTGCGGACGGCGCCTTCGCCTGGGAGATCGAACCGGTGCTCGTTCCCGGCAAGGCCGGCGAACGG
>SSTA01000169.1 GCA_009469685.1 Azonexaceae bacterium
CAAATCATATTCTGATCGCGCTATTGAATGGAACTCGACCGCTACGATCGCCAGATCCTATCCATCCTGCAGGGCGACGGCCGCATCAGCAACCAGGACCTCGCCGACAAGATCGGCCTTTCCCCTTCCCCCTGCCTGCGCCGGGTACGGGCGCTGGAGGAAGCCGGCCTCATCGCCGGCTACCGGGCGGTGCTCGATGCCAAGGCCCTCGGCCTGGCCCTGATGGCCTTGATCCAGATCTCCATGGACCAGCACACACCGGAGCGCTTCGACGACTTCGAGGCCGCCGTGCGGGAAATTCCGGAAGTCCTCGAGTGCCTGCTCATCACCGGCCAGGCAGCGGATTATCAGTTGAAGGTGGTGGTCAAGGACATGGACGCCTACCAGGAACTGCTACTCAACCGCATCACCCGAATACGCGGGGTGACCGGGGTGCATTCGAGTTTTGTCTTGCGGCGGGTGGTGGATCGACAGAGCCTGCCTGTGGAAGTCCGCAGCTAGTCCGCACGCAGGGCGGCACATCCGGCCCGGAGCCGTTCCGTGGCGGCGACCACGGCAACAGCGTGCCAGGCCTGCCGCCCCCGGCGGCTAAACCCCGTTTGCTGCAAACCAGGCGAGCATCCGCTTCCAACCGTCCTCAGCGGCATCCTGGCGATAGCTCGGACGATAGTCGGCGTGAAAGGCATGGGGGGCATCCGGATAGACGTGAATTTCGCCGGGTTTGCCCGCGGCCGCCAGCGCCTTGCGCATGGTTTCGATGGTGTCCAGGGGAATCCCCGCGTCTTGCCCGCCATAGAGCCCGAGGACCGGCGCGCTGATCCGGGCGGCGACATCCACCGGGTGCTGCGGAGTGACGTCGTTGGCCGGTCCCGCCAGACGCCCATACCAGGCAACGCCAGCCTTCAGGCGGGGCTCGTGGGCGGCATAGAGCCAGGTGATGCGGCCGCCCCAGCAGAATCCCGTGATGCCCAGGCGGGCCGTATCGGCGCCCTTGGCCGAAGCCCAGGCGACGCAGGCATCGAGGTCGGCCATCACCTGGGCGTCCGGGGTCCGGTTGGTGATCTTGGCCAGAATATCGGGAATGCTGGAATACTGACGCGGATCGCCCTGGCGGGCGAACAGCTCCGGCGCGATGGCGCAATAGCCTTTCTTGGCCAACCGCCGGCAGACGTCCTGGATGTATTCGTGGACGCCGAAAATTTCGCTCACGACCAGGATCACCGGCGGTTTCTGAGCACCCTGGGGGAGTGCCCGGTAGGCGATCATTTCTCCGCCGCGCACGGGAATCTTGACCGGTCCCGCCACAAGTCCCGCGTCGTCGGTGACGATGGCCGTCTGGGCCATGACCGGCTGAACCGCCAACGCGAAACCCACCCCCAGGCTGGTCACCATGAAGCTGCGGCGGTCGACGGCCTTGGCGGGAAGCAGGCTGAAGAATTCGGCTTCGAGGGGATTCATGGCGTACTCCTTTTGCCAGGCGTCACATGAGGACGATGTCGAACTGCTCCGGTGAATAGCTGGTTTCTGCCTGGAGCGAGATGGGCTTACCGATGAAATCCGAGAGCATGGCGAGAGACTGGGACTCTTCATCGAGGAAGAGATCGATCACCGGCGGACTGGCAATCACCCGATACTCCCGGGCATTGAACTGGCGGGCCTCGCGCAGCAGCTCCCGCAACACCTCGTAGGCGACCGTGCTGGCCGTCTTGACCTCGCCGCGACCGTCGCAGGTGGGACAGGTCTCGCAAAGCACGTGAGCCAGGGATTCCCGGGTACGTTTGCGGGTCATTTCGACCAGTCCCAGGTTGGTGAAGCCATTGAGGGTCAGCCGCGTATGGTCGCGGGACAGGGCTTTCTGGAATTCGGCAAGGACGGCCTGGCGGTGGTCGTCGCTTTCCATGTCGATGAAATCGACGATGATGATGCCGCCCAGGTTACGCAAGCGAAGCTGGCGGGCAATGGTCTGGGCAGCTTCCAGATTGGTCTTGAAGATGGTGTCGTCGAAATTGCGTACGCCGACGAAGCCGCCGGTATTGACGTCGATGGTGGTCATCGCCTCGGTCTGGTCCATGATCAGATAGCCACCCGACTTGAGATCCACCCGGCGGGCCAGGGCTTTTTCGATTTCTTCCTCGACGCCATGGAGATCGAAAAGAGGCCGCTCGCCGGTGTAGTGATCGAGGAGGGGCAGGACCGCCGGCGTATAGATTTCGGCGAATCCTTGCAGACGCTGAAAATTTTCCCGCGAGTCGATGACGATCCGGCTCACATCGGGATTGACGAAATCCCGCAACACCCGCTGTCCCAGATAGAGCTCCTGGTAAAGGACGGTCGGCGCTCCGGAAACGCGCGCTTTCTCGCGGATTTCGCCCCAGGTCTTCTTGAGGTAGGCGATGTCGGTGGCGAACTCGGCGTCGGTGGCGCCCTCCGCCATGGTGCGGACGATGAACCCGCCGGTTTCCGATTCCGGCACCAGCGCCGTCAGGCGTTCCCGCAGGCTTTCCCGTTCCGATTCGGGTTCGATGCGCTGGGAGACGCCGATGTGCTTCTCCTGGGGTAGATAAACGAGCATGCGGCCGGCGATCGAGATTTGCGTCGATAAGCGCGCCCCCTTGGTGCCGATGGGATCCTTGACCACCTGCACCACCAGGCTCTGGCCCTCGGTCAGCAGGCGTTCGATGGGTTTGTCCAGAGTTTCGTCCCGGGGCTGCCAGATGTCGGCAACGTGGAGGAAAGCCGTGCGCTCCAGGCCCACATCGATGAACGCCGACTGCATTCCCGGCAGGATGCGGCATACCCGCCCGAGATAGACGTTGCCCACCAGGCCTCGGCTCGCATTGCGCTCGATGTGAAGTTCCTGGACCACCCCCTGCTGCATGACGGCAACCCGGGTCTCTTGGGGAGTGAAATTGATGAGGATTTCTTCGGACATTGGAAAGGTAGAATTCGCGATCTCTTCGGATTCTACTATGGCCTCTGCATCCTGCTCTCCTTCTCGCGCCGCCCCCGAGCTCCTCGCTCCCGCCGGGTCGCTCGCCATGCTGCGCACCGCTTTCGCGTTCGGCGCGGACGCGGTCTATGCCGGCCAGCCACGCTACTCACTGCGAGTGCGCAACAACGAGTTCGGCAGCCTGGATGTCCTGGCCACCGGAATTCGCGAGGCCCGGGCTCAGGGCAAGGCCTTCTACGTCGTCAGCAACATCTACCCCCGGAACGCCAAGCTTGCGACCTACCTTGCCGACATGGCACCGGTGGTAGCCCTCGCGCCCGACGCCCTGATCATGTCCGACCCCGGCCTCATCGCCATGGTGCGCGAAGCCTGGCCCGATCTGCCGGTACACCTGTCGGTCCAGGCGAACACCGTCAATTGGGCAGCCGTCAAGTTCTGGCAATCGGTCGGCGTACGCCGGATCATCCTCTCCCGGGAGCTCTCCTTGGAGGAAATCGCCGAAATTCGCCAGCGCTGCCCGGACATGGAGCTGGAAGTCTTCGTCCACGGCGCTCTCTGCATCGCCTATTCCGGACGCTGCCTGCTGTCCGGCTACTTCAACCACCGGGATCCGAACCAGGGCACCTGCACCAACTCCTGCCGCTGGGATTACAAGGTTCACCCGGCCGGCGAATACCCGGCCGGGGACGTGCACCTTCTGGAAGAACGCCAGCGCCCCGGCGAGCTGATGCCCATCGAGGAAGACGAGCACGGCACCTACATCATGAATTCCAAGGATTTGCGGGCGATCGAGCATGTCCAGCGACTGGTGGAGATCGGCATCGATTCCCTCAAGATCGAGGGCCGTACCAAGAGTCCCTACTACGCGGCGCGGACCTGCCAGACCTATCGCCAGGCCATCGACGATGCCCTAGCCGGCCGGCCTCTGGATCCACGGTTGCTCGCCGAACTGGAAAGCCTCGCCAACCGGGGCTATACCGACGGCTTCTATCAGCGCCACCACGACGCCGAGACCCAGAACTACCTCAAGGGCCATTCCGAGTCCGACCGCAGTCTTTACGTGGGCGACGCCGTCGCCTGGGACGCGTCCCGCGGCCTGATGGAAATCGCCGTCAAGAACCGCTTTGCCGTGGGCGACCGGCTGGAATGCGTGCATCCGCAAGGAAATCGGCAATGGGTCCTCACGCGCATGGAATCCGTCCATGGAACGACGATGACCGTTGCCCCGGGTGACGGTCATCGCGTCTGGGTCGATGCGCCCGCGAGCGGAGTCGGTGCGTTCGTGGCCCGCTTCCTGCCGGGAATCTGACCACTTACCCTCCGGAATCTTCCATTAGGTGGGGATTCTTGATCCATTCGCCGCGGCAAAAGCCCACCCGTCGGCTTACTTGCTGTTACGGTTCCTTACCGCCCCTGCCGCTGCTTCGACCTAGAGTGCTCCTCAAGCCCGGCCTTCCGCCGGGCCTCGCATGGAGGAATCATCATGACCGAGAAGCGACATTTGCGATTCAAGCGAAACA
>SSTA01000170.1 GCA_009469685.1 Azonexaceae bacterium
CTGCTGGAGCGGCTGAAGGCCGCCGAGCTCGACGTGCTGGTGCTGGCCCTGCCGGTCGAGGAGCCGGGCCTGGTGGCGCAGCCGGTCTATGACGAGGCCTTTCGCACGCTGGTGCCGGCCGGCCATCCCTGGGCCAAGCTAAAGTCGCTGCGCCCCGCCCAGCTGCTTGACGAGCCGCTGCTGATGCTCGGCGCCGGCAACTGCTTTCGCGACCAGGTGCTCGACCTGTGCACCCGCGCCGGCCGCGGCGAATCGCCGCAGGTGCTGGAAGGCAGTTCGCTGGAAACCATCCGCCACATGGTCTCCTCGGGGGTGGGCGTGACGGTGATGCCGTCCTCCAGCGTCGACCGGATTCCCGCCGACGATCCGCTGCTGCGGGTCAAGAGCTTCGTCGAGCCGAGCCCGACGCGCCGCGTCGGCCTGGTCTGGCGCTCCAGCTTCCCGCGGCACCGGGCGATCGACGTGATGCGCCAGGCGGTGCTGGATTGCCATCTGCCGGGAACCCGCGCGATCCGCTGAGGGCTTGCGGATCGATCTGCAGCGCGAGCTTGGACCCGATAGCCGGCCTCTATCGGCTCTGTCGAAAAATACAATTAGAACTTGCACGGGTCCTCGGCTAAAGTCGGGGTAGGTCCGTGAGCGTTCGCGCTTTGTGACTCGGGGCCGCCCGTCAGGCGCGGCGCCTCCCATCCAACGCTGAGGAGTACATCCATGCAACTCAAGGGTTCGAAAACCGAAGGCAACCTGAAAGCCGCGTTTGCCGGCGAATCCCAGGCCAACCGCCGCTACCTGTATTTCGCGAACAAGGCCGACATCGAGGGCTACAACGACGTGTCCGCCGTCTTCCGTTCCACCGCCGAAGGCGAGACCGGCCACGCCCATGGCCACCTCGAATATCTGGAGGCCTGCGGAGATCCTGCCACCGGCCTGCCTATCGGCCCCACCGCGGACAACCTGCGCGCTGCCGTCGCCGGAGAAACCCACGAATATACCGACATGTACCCGGGCATGGCCAAGGACGCCCGCGCGGAAGGCTTTGCCGAAATCGCCGACTGGTTCGAGACTCTGGCCAAAGCCGAGCGCTCCCACGCCAACCGCTACACCAGAGCCCTCAGCGAACTCGACGCTTGATCCCTAGGCCGCAATGCGGCCTTTCCACTACCGGTATCCGCATTTCCGTCTGGAGGGGAAGTCATGCCCGCGATCCGAGAAGGCAGCCTGGAAGCCCCAACCCGCCATGCCCTAGACTGGCAGAAACCCGAATTCACCGACCGGGATGCCTTGGACAACGAGCTGGAGCGCGTCTTTGGCATCTGCCATGGCTGCCGCCGCTGCGTCAGCCTGTGCAGCGCCTTCCCGACCCTTTTCGACCTGGTCGACAATTCGCCCGGCTTTGAGGTGGATGGCGTCGCCAAAGCCGATTTCGCCAAGGTCGTCGACCATTGCTACCTCTGCGACCTCTGCTACATGACCAAATGTCCCTATGTCCCGCCCCACGAGTGGGCGGTGGACTTTCCCCACCTGATGCTGCGCGCCAAGGCTACCCGCTTCAAGGAAGGGGACGTGAAGTTGCGGGACCGGGTGCTCACCAGTACGGACCGGGTAGGCAGTCTGGCGGGCATCCCGGTGGTGGCCCAGGCGATCAATGCGGCCAACCGCATCCGCCCGGCCCGCAAACTGCTGCAGGCCACGGTGGGCATCCACGCCGACGCCTGGCTGCCCGATTTCGCCAGCCGCCCCCTACGTCGTCGGCTGTCCCATCTGACCGGCGACGGGGAAGCCATCCCCGGCGGGCGCACCCGAGGCCGCGTGGCTCTTTTCGCCACCTGTTACATGAATCGCAATGAGCCGGGCATCGGCGAGGATTTCGCCGCCGTCTTCATCCATAACGGCATCCCTGTCCGCCTGGCCGAAGAGGAGCGCTGCTGCGGCATGCCCAAGATGGAATTGGGCGACCTGGAATCGGTGCGCGCCCTGAAGGAGGCCAACATCCCGATCCTGGCCCGCCTGGTCGATGAAGGCTGGGACCTCACAGCCCTGATCCCCTCCTGCGTCCTGATGTTCAAGCAGGAACTGCCGCTGCTCTTCCCCGACGACCCCGACGTCGCCAAGGTGCGCGCTGCCTTCTTCGATCCCTTCGAGTACCTGATGCTGCGCCACAAGGCCGATCTGCTGCGCACCGACTTCAAAAATCCCCTGGGCAAGGTGGCCTACCAGGCCTCCTGCCATCAGCGCGTACAGAACATCGGCCCCAAGACCCGCGACGTTCTCGCCCTGGTCCCCGGCACTGCGGTCGAACTGATCGAGCGCTGCTCCGGCCATGACGGGACTTACGCCGTGAAGGCGGAATTCCACGACCACGCCATGAAGATCGTCCAGCCGGTAGTCGGCAGGATCAAGGCCGCCGGCGTCGATCATTTCGGCAGCGACTGCGCCATGGCCGGCCACCACATCGGCCACGCCCTGGCCGACGGCCGCCAGCCCGAACATCCCATGACGCTGCTGCGCCGGGCCTACGGCCTCTGATCGAGGAAGCACGATGCCTTCCCTCACCCGCGCCGATCTCTTCAGCCTGGAGCACTACGCAGAAATCCGCGCGAGCTTTCGCGAGGAGGTCATGGCGCACAAGGCCAAGCGCCGTCTCGCCCTGGGCCCCAATGCCGCGCTCTATTTCGAATCGCTCCTGACGGTGAAGTACCAGGTGCAGGAAATGTTGCGTATCGAGCGCATCTTCGAGCGCGCCGCCATCGAGGAGGAATTGGCGGTCTATAGTCCCTTGATCCCCGACGGTCAGAACTGGAAAGCGACCTTCATGATCGAATTCTCCGACCCGGACGAACGGCGCATGGCCCTTACCCGCATGGTCGGCATTGAAGACACCGTATGGCTAGGCGTTTCTGGCCACCCGCCGGTGCGCAGCATCGCCAATGAGGATCTGCCCCGCTCGACCGCCGACAAGACCGCCGCCGTTCATTTCCTGCGCTTCGAACCTGACCGCGGGACACGGTCGGCGCTGTTCGCCGGCGCTCCGCTCCTCGCCGGCATCGATCATCCGGCCTACCCGGTGCGGATCAGCGTTCCCGAGCCCGTCCGCGCCGCTTTGCTGGCGGATCTGACTCCCTGACCTTACGCCGCTTAACCGCCAGGGCCATGGGGGTCGCCGCCCGGCGCGCTCTTTCCACTTCATATTGCGCCCAGAACCCCGCCACTGCATCGGCGGTCAGTTCGCCCCCCTTGAGGGCGGCAGCCAGAATCGACTCGGCTTGGTCCCGGTGGCCGAAACTGACCAGAATCCTGGCCCGGGAAAGGGGATCGGTCGCTTCGACTGCGTCTTGAGATGCGTGAGGCAACGATCCAGCCAGTGGGGCTTCCGAAATCAATTCGCTTTCCCGGGCGTTTCCGGTAACAGCGTCCGGTCGCGGTGCCGGACGATTTCCTCGCCAGTAAAGCCAAAGCGGAATGGCCACTCCCGCCACGAGAGCGGCGGCGAGGGAAATTTGCCGGGCTCGGCTCATGGTTAACCCCTAGTTTTCGGTGCGACAGCGAGCCTGAATTCTAACTCAGGAGCCCGCGCCGTTGCGGATTTGCCATAAATCCGGCCCTGTGGGATTAAGCGCGGTGCTCCTACGTAACTTTTGGTCACCTTCGGTTACAATCCGGCAAATTTTTCTGTCATCGAGACTTCTCGGATGACAGCACCCGGGCCCGTCAATACAACAATGATTCAGCGAGCTGCTCGCATCCCCAAGAGACTTCCCTTCAGCCGGTCGTCGGTTCCGGGTTCAGCACCCTCCCTCGTTAGCGTTCTCCGGGACTGGCTATACCGTTTTCTGCTGGTCGTCGCGGCAACCCTCGTCTGCCTTCCGGCCCACGCCGATTATGCGACCGAGTGCTCGGGCTGCCATGGGGTCGCTCCCCCTCCGTTCAACGCCTCGCCCTACGACCGGATCATGAATGCGGCCAACAAGGCGACCCTGATCGATTACGCCATTGCCAACGTGCCGGCGATGATCGGCATGTCAACGACCAACCAGGCGACCATCGCGGCCTTTCTCGGCGGCCTGATCCCCAGTTTCCAGGTCGCCACCCAGAACACGGCCTACGTGACGGCAAAGACCTTCTCGGTCTCCTATCCGCAGCTCAATACCACCGCGGGCACCTTCACCGGTCTGCAAACCGGCGCCACGGCCCCCCAGTATGGTACGGTCAGCTACTCGGGCAACAGCATCACCTACACGCCAAACGTTGGTCAGGCTAGCAAGTCTGACACCTTCACCTATCAGGCCGTCGGCCCCGGCGGGCGCGTATCGACCGATTGGCCGGTCACCGTCAATATCGGGGCAGCCCCGATTCCGACCATCACGAGCGCAGGCACGGCCAGCGGAACGGGCGGTAGCGCATTTTCCTACCAGATCACCACCCAAGCCGGCGACGGGCCGACCGGTTACAGCGTCCTCGGCACACTTCCTCCTGGCGTATCCGTCGATACGTCCACCGGACTCATCTCGGGAACCCCGACCCAAAGCGGTACCTTTAACGTTACCGTCCGCGCGACCAACCCCGGCGGAACCGGGACCAAGGCCCTGGCGATCACCATCGCCCCGACGGTCCCTGTGATCACGAGTGCCAACTCGGCCAGCGGCACGGGGGGCCAGGCCTTCAGCTTCCAACTCGCAGCCACTTACTTCCCGACGAGTTTCTCGCTGGTGAGCGGGACGCTTCCCAGCGGCGTCTCCCTGGATACGTCTACCGGCCTGATCTCGGGAACACCGACCCAGAGCGGAACGTTCAACGTCACCGTCGGCGCCACCAATGGCATCGGCACGGGAACCCAGGCCCTCACCATCACCATCGGGCTCGTCACTCCGGTCATCACCAGTTCCGCTTCCGCCAGCGGCCTTGGCGGCCAGGCCTTCGCCTATCTGATCACTGCCAGCAATTTGCCCTCCTCCTTCGGCGTGATCGGCACGTTGCCCAACGGAGTCACGGTCAATCCGACCACCGGCCTGATTTCAGGCACCCCCACCGAATCGGGCACCTTCAACGTCACCGTCACCGCCACCAATACCGCTGGCACCGGCAGTCAGGCACTCGCGATCACCATCAGCCTCCTGACCCCGGTGATCACCAGTTCCGTTACGGCTAGCGGTACCGGCGGCACGGCCTTTTCCTACCAGATCACCGCCAACAACCTGCCTTCGTCGTTCGGGGTGACCGGAACCCTGCCGCCCGGGGTCAGCGTCAATCCCACCACCGGGCTTATCTCCGGTACGCCGACCCAGTCCGGCACTTTCAATGTCACTGTGACCGCCACCAATACCGCCGGAACCGGCAGCCAGGCGCTCGCCATTACCATTGCGGCGTCGATTCCGGTCTTTACCAGTGCGACGAC
>SSTA01000171.1 GCA_009469685.1 Azonexaceae bacterium
GATTTCGGTCGCCGGCAATCGGCTGAGGGCGCCCCTGCGGCGCCCTTGTTTTTTCTAAGGGGATTGATTAGAATCCTCACCTTTTAATTTCCAGGAACAACCATGGCCAACAGCGCACAAGCCCGTAAGCGCGCCCGTCAAGCTGACAAGCAACGTGCCCACAATGCCAGCCTGCGTTCGACGCTGCGTACAGCGATCAAGCGCGTGCGCCAGGCAATCGAAGCGGGCGACAAGACCGCTGCTCAGAGCGTCTTTCAGCAATCCGTCGCGGTGATCGATCGCATCTCCGACAAGAAGATCATTCACAAGAACAAGGCTTCCCGTTCGAAGAGCCGCCTGTCGGCCCAGATCAAAGCGCTGGCCGCCTGATCATTTCCGTTCAGGAAAGCTAAAACGGCGCCCGCGGGCGCCGTTTTTGATTGCTCAGAACACAATCATTTTTTCGGCAAATCGATGGGGCAAATGCCGTCGACGATCTGCAAATCGTTGTCCTGAGCGAAATTGAGCATGAAACGGTAGGCCATGGGCTCGATTTCCCCAAGACGCCCGTCGATGAATACGGCCTTTTCTCCGTTGTACTCCCCAGGCCCGACGTAAGGCGAGTATTTCATACGCCGTTCGGCGCCAAACGCCGACATCACTCCGCACAATCGTTCCGCCCAGTCGCTGGGGCGAAATTTCCTTCCCTCCCGAGTGAGGCCGACGATGATGAAGGGAGTCGTCTCTGGCGTCGTCATGTCCACTCAATGTCGATTTGTCGGCTCTGGCGGCCTTGGAGCGGGGATTCTATCAGAATCGGGCGATATGTGGCGACGCAGCGACATCGACTAGAGAATTGTCATTTGGCCTTAAGGAGATGCTTTGATTTTCTAGAATTTGCTGCATATACTCAACGTACATGCATGATATTAGGGGGTTTGATGCCACCCGTATCGATCGTAAAATACGATTTCCGGATTCGAACCCGAAACGGCGCGGTTGTCGACAATCTCTCCATCTTCGGGCGCGACGAGCTTGAGGCCGAGCGCAAGCTGCGCCAGATCTACCAGGGCTGCGAGATTCTGGAAGCCCATCGCCGCCAGACCGCGCTGAACGGTCGGGGGTCCGTCAGTTACGAGGATGTGATGGACCTGCTGACGGCTTCGAGAACCTGAGGGGCGGCTGGGAGCGGCGCTCGAACACGTTCGCTTCGCACGGGCCGCAGGCACCGCCGAAGGAGGCGCTTGACGCTCGTGGTCCCTACGGTCGGCCGATCGGACAAGGTCGCCGCTCAGAGGAAACCCAGAGTCTTCAACTCCTGCCAGAGCGCGGAATAATCCGCCGCGCCGGTGCTGGCGGCGTTATGACGGAAAATATCCCGATTGCGGGCAGGGCTTTCCGCGACGGCGACGTTTTCCGAAATGACGGTGGTCAGGACCTCGGATCCGAAGCGATCCCTGAGGCGGGAACGGATATCCTCGCTCATACGACGGCGGCGGTCGAAGCGGGTCAGCAGGTAGCGACGCTCCACCCGGCGTTTGAGCACGGGTTCCAGAACGGACAGGGTTCGCGTGATCTGGTCCGCCGCCTGCAGGGACAGATAATCGGTGGATACCGGAATCAGGATCAGTTCACAGGCAAATATGGCGTTCAGGGCCAGGACGCCGATATAGGGACAGCAATCGATAATCGAGAGGCGCCCGGGACGCAGAATGTCGAGCTGATCCAGGCCGCTGCGCAAGCGGTTGAGGATGGTGGGACCCTTGCCGAATATCGAGTCCACCTTGATCAGTTGTTGATGGGCGGGGATCAGTCTCCCCAGTTCCGGCCACTCGATCTCAATGTCCTGAAGGCTGCGGGTCTCCTGGTAGAACGCGAAGATGCTGCGGGCCGCCTCGGCGGGGGCCTGGCCGTGAATATTGGTCAGGTGCCCCTGGGGATCGAGGTCGATCAGCAAGGCAGGCTGCTCCACTCGCCGCGCTGCGGCACCGAGATTAAGAGCGGTCGTCGTCTTGCCGACTCCCCCCTTCTGATTGAATACCGCGATGCGCATGGTCTTGTCCGCAGCGCCTTGCCGGCTGGCGGCGGACGCTTCTCCTTATGTACAAGGCGCTATTTTTCCCTTAAGATTCGCGCCTCTGCAACTTTTTCCGGGTTGCGGTCGTACCGGCGGCATTGGCCGCCGTTTTCGTTTATTGCCCCCTGCCCGGCGAATTCGAGTCGCCAAGAGGCTGGAACGATATCGGTGGAGGGGTGCCGTTAGCGGGTCTTGCCCATGTCGCATGTCATGAACACATACGCCCGCTTGCCGGTGGCTTTCAGTCACGGCAAGGGAATCCGGATCACCGATACCGACGGGCGGGAGTACCTCGACGCTCTGTCCGGAATTGCCGTCAATACCCTGGGCCACGCCCATCCACGGTTGGTCGATGCGATCGCCACCCAGGCCGGATCTTTACTCCACACCTCCAATCTCTATCGTGTGGTCGGCCAGGAAACGCTGGCCGACAAGCTGGCGGCCCTCTCGGGACTGCAGGAAGTCTTCTTCTGCAATTCCGGTTGCGAGGCCAACGAGGCGGCCATCAAACTTGCACGCTACTACGGTCACAAGAAGGGTATCGAGACGCCGACCATCATCGTCATGGAGAAGGCTTTCCACGGTCGGACCATGGCCACCCTGTCGGCGACCGGAAACCGCAAGGCCCAGGCCGGGTTCGAGCCCCTGGTGGCAGGTTTTGTCCGAGTGCCCTACAACGACCTCGACGCCATTCGCGTCGTGGCCGAACATCAAGCCAACATTGTCGCGGTGATGCTGGAAATCGTGCAGGGGGAGGGCGGCATCAATCTGGCATCGGAGCCATTCCAGCGCGAACTACGCGCGCTTTGCGACGAGCGCCAATGGCTGCTGATCTGCGACGAAGTGCAGTGTGGCATGGCGCGGACCGGTACCTGGTTCGGTTACCAGCACGCCGGCATCCTTCCGGATATTGCGACCCTGGCCAAGGGCCTGGGCTCAGGGGTTCCCATCGGAGCTTGCCTGGCCGGAGGGCGTGCGGCCGGCCTCTTCGGTCCGGGAAACCACGGTTCCACCTTCGGGGGCAATCCGCTGGCCTGCACGGCGGCACTGACGACCATCGACACCATCGAGCGGGATGGCCTCATGGCGGCAGCCGAGCGGGTCGGTGCCCGCATCCGCTCCGGCTTATCCACCGCTCTGGCAGGGGTATCCGGTATTGTGGAAATTCGCGGCCAGGGTCTGATGATCGGTATCGAGCTCGATCGACCCTGCGGTGAACTGGTGACCAGGGCGCTGGCCGCCGGCCTGCTGATCAACGTTACGGCCGACAAGGTGGTGCGACTGCTTCCCGCCCTGGTACTGACCGAGGCCGAGGCGGACGAACTGGTTCAGCGACTGGCGCCGCTCATCAGGGAATTTCTGGGGGCCTGATCGTGGCGATCAAGCATTTCCTGCAGTTCAAGGATTTCAGCGGAGAGGAATTCGCTTACCTCTTCGACCGCACACGCTGGATCAAGGATCAGTTCAAGGCCTACCGGCAGTACTGGCCGCTGACCGACCGTACCTTGGTCATGATCTTCGAGAAGGCCAGTACCCGGACCCGCCTTTCGTTCGAGGCCGGCATGCAGCAACTCGGGGGGTCGGCCATCTACCTCAACACTCGCGATTCCCAACTGGGTCGAGGCGAGCCGGTGGAGGACGCCGCTCAGGTCATCTCGCGGATGAGCGACATCGTGATGATCCGCACCTTCGAGCAGGAGATCATCGAGCGCTTCGCCGCCAATTCCCGGGTGCCGGTGATCAATGGCCTGACCAATGAGTACCATCCCTGCCAGATCATGGCGGACATCTTCACCTATCTCGAGCACCGCGGGCCGATCCAAGGCAAGACGGTGGCCTGGGTCGGCGATGCCAACAACATGTGCAATACCTGGCTGCAAGCGGCGGAGGTGCTGGATTTCAAGGTCCACGTATCGACGCCGCCAGGCTATACCCTCGACCCAGCGCTCATTGCCGGCGTGTCGTCCGGGCGCTACCAGGTCTATGGCGACCCGATGGACGCCTGCCGCGGTGCCGACCTGGTGACCACCGACGTGTGGACCTCCATGGGATTCGAGGCCGAGAACGAGGAACGTCTACGGGCGTTCGCAGATTGGTGCGTCGATGGCGACATGATGCGGGTGGCCGATCCGGGTGCGGTTTTCATGCACTGCCTGCCCGCCCATCGGGGCGAAGAAGTCACTGCCGAGGTCATCGACGGACCGCAATCCGTGGTCTGGGACGAGGCGGAAAACCGGTTGCATGTTCAGAAGGCCCTGATGGAGTACCTCCTGTTGGGCAAGATCAAAACGAAATAAGGGAAGCGTAATGAGCGACATCAAGAAGGTAGTGCTGGCCTACTCCGGCGGTCTCGATACCTCGGTCATCCTCAAGTGGCTGCAGGACGTCTACAAGTGCGAAGTGGTGACCTTCACCGCTGACCTGGGCCAGGGCGAGGAATTGGAACCGGCCCGCGCCAAAGCCCTGAAGGCGGGCATCAAGGCCAAGAACATCTACATCGACGATCTGCGGGAAGAATTCGTGCGCGACTTCGTCTTCCCCATGTTCCGTGCCAACACGATCTATGAAGGCGAGTACCTGCTGGGCACCTCCATCGCCCGGCCGCTGATCGCCAAGCGCCTCATCGAGATCGTCAATGAAACCGGCGCCGATGCTATCTGCCACGGCGCTACGGGCAAGGGGAACGACCAGGTGCGCTTCGAGCTGGGGGCCTACGCGCTGAAGCCCGGGATCAAGGTGATCGCCCCCTGGCGCGAGTGGGATCTGCTCTCCCGCGAAAAGCTCATGGCTTACGCCGAAAAGCACGGCATTGCCATCGACATGAAGCACAAGAAGGGCGGCTCTCCCTACTCCATGGACGCCAACCTGCTGCACATCTCCTACGAAGGCCGCCATCTGGAAGATCCCGCCGCCGAGGCCGAGGAATCCATGTGGCGGTGGACCGTTTCCCCGGAGAAGGCACCCAACAAGGCCGAGTACCTGGACCTGGAATTCGTCAAGGGCGACCTGGTGTCCATCAATGGCAAGAAGATGAAGGCCCACGACCTGCTGGGCACCCTCAACCAGCTCGGTGGAAAGCACGGTATCGGCCGCCTTGACCTGGTGGAGAACCGCTACGTCGGGATGAAGTCCCGCGGCTGCTACGAAACCCCGGGCGGGACCATCCTGCTGCGCGCCCACCGCGCCATCGAATCCGTCACCCTGGACCGGGAAGTCGCCCATTTGAAGGACGATCTCATGCCCCGCTATGCCAGCCTGGTCTACAACGGCTACTGGTGGAGCCCCGAACGCCGCGCCCTGCAGGTACTCATCGACCACACCCAGGAGAGCGTCAACGGAACGGTCCGGCTCAAGCTCTACAAGGGCAACGTGATCGTGGTCGGGCGAGATTCCAGAACCGACTCCCTGTTCGACTCCACCATCGCCACCTTTGAGGACGATGCCGGGGCCTATGACCAGCGCGATGCCGGCGGCTTCATCAAGCTGAACGCCTTGCGCATGCGTATTGCCGCCAATCTGGCAGCGCGCAAGACCGGCAAGAAAGCGGCTCCCAAGGCGGCCCCCGCCAAAACCGCGAAACGGACGGCCAACGCGGTCGCGAAGCCCGCGGCCAAATCGGCGCAGAGTCAGGGTCAGAGCGCAGCGAAGACTGTGGCGAAACCGGTGAGCAAGCAAACCGTTGCCAAGCCCGCTGCCAGGAAGGCCGCGGACAAAGGCGGAAAGAAGAAAGCCTAGGGCATGAACGGCACCGTCTTTGGATTCACCGAGGAACAGATCGCGGATTTTGGCGCCACCTGGGGGGTCGGCGCCTTCATCCTCTTCATGTTATTCATCATCGGCGAAATCGCCTGGCGGTCGAAGGCAGGCAAGACGGGCACCTTCGTCCTCTTCTTCGTCCTCGCCTTCGGCATGCTCGGGTTCATCGCCAAGGCCATCATCCAAAAAATCTGGGGAATCTGAATGTCTCAATTCGACAACGTCGCCGTGGTCAAGAAGGCCAATGTCTATTTCGACGGCAAGTGCGTCAGCCACACCGTCCAGTTCGCCGACGGGAGCAAGAAGACGGTTGGCGTCATCCTGCCCTCCAGCCTGACCTTCAATACCGGCGCGCCGGAGGTGATGGAAGGCGTGGGCGGTTCCTGCCGCGTCAAGCTGAAGGGCGAGGGCGAGTGGGTCCAGTACGGCGAAGGCCAGTCCTTCAACGTTCCCGGCAATTCCAGCTTCGAAATCGCCTGTGACGAGCCCTACCACTACGTCTGCCACTTTGGTTGATCCTGCAGTGGCCTGAGTTTTCGACTGCCCGGCCGCGCGCCGGGCATCTTCCTTTCCGGAGCAGAAGATGCCGTCGTTTGATTTCACTTCCGAAGCCGATATGGTGGCGCTCAAGAACGCCGTGGACGTCGCTGCCCGCCAGATCGAAAACCGCTACGATTTCAAGGGGACCTCAGCCAAGGCCGAGCTGAACGAAAAAGATAAGGTCATTACCCTGCACGGCGATTCGGATTTCCAGCTCGACCAGATCAAGGACATCCTATTCCCGGCCATGGAGAAGAAGGAAACCGAGAGCACCAAGCGCCTCGACCTGCAGCCGGTACAGAAGGTTTCCGGCAATAAGGTCAAGCAGGAAATCAAGATCAAGATGGGCATAGAAACCGAACTTGCCAAGAAAATCGTCAAGCTCATCAAGGATGCCAAGCTCAAGGTCCAGGCCTCGATTCAGGGAGACGCGGTGCGGGTGCAGGGCGCCAAGCGGGACGACCTGCAGGAATGCATCGCTCTGATCCGCAAGACCATCAGCGATTTTCCCATCAAGGCGGGAAATTTCCGGGACTGATCTTCCCCTCGCGGAGGAAGAATCGGAAGCGGCGTCCCCTAGGAGAGTGCCCTAGGCCTTCAATCCCTTGATCCAGCTGCTGTAGAGCTGATCGGCCAAGGACCGCATCAGGGGCAGGCGGGCGGCAGTCTCTCCCTTCATCCGTTCGGGATTCTGTACGCTCGGTTGGTCGGCCGCGGCACCGGCTTCTCCCGCCCACTGCGTGCACCAGGTGGCGATCATTTCCGGCGTCATTTCGACATGGCACTGCATCGCGAGGTGAGGGCCGCAGACAAACGCCTGGTTGGCGCAGAAGGCGTTGGCGAAGAGACGGGTGGCGCCGGGAGGAATGCTGAAGGTTTCGCCATGCCACTGGAAGACGGTGCCGGAGCGGCCGGCGAATTCGCCCAGCCAGTGGCGGGCGAGGTCATTCTGTTCCGCCAGGGCTTCACCCCAGCCGATTTCCTTCACCGGGTTCCGCGTCACTTCGCCGCCCATGGCTTTGCTCATCAGTTGACCGCCCAGACAGTGGCCGATGACGGGAATCTCCTTTGCGCTGGCATCGCGGATAAGGGCACAGACCCGGTCGATCCAAGGGAGAGGGTCATTCACGCTCATAGGGCCGCCCATGAAACAGAGGCCGGAGTAGGCCTCGGCGGAAGCGGGCACGGGTTCGCCGGCATCGACGGCGATGAGTCGCCACGGAATCCCGTGGCGTTCTAGGAATATGGCAAAATAACCCGGACCCTCGGTTGGCGAATGGCGAAAGATGGCGACAGGGCGCATGACATCCCCTTGGTGGCTGTGGCGGGGCAGGCATTTTATGCCGCTGCTTGCCGCATTGCTATGGTCGACTTGGGTTGCAGCGGCCGACGTCGGGGTTGCGGGCATCATGGGCAACAAGGCGATGCTGATGATAGGCGGCGGCGAGCCGGAAGCGATTCCGGTGGGGCAGACCTACTCAGGCGTTCGAGTCGTCGCGATCCAGGGCGATCAGGTCGTGGTCGAGATCGACGGCCGCAAGCGTTCGCTCCGGGTCGGCCAACACGCAGTGGGCAGCGGTGCGGGAACAGGGGGCAGCAAGGTCATCCTGACCGCAGATGGTCAAGGACACTTCATTACCGATGGTACGATCAACGGCACGTCGGTCCGGATGATGGTCGATACGGGTGCTACGATGATCTCGATCGGGGCGGGCGATGCCCGTCGCCTCGGCCTCGACTTGAGTCGTGGACTACGGGGGGTATCGGCGACTGCCAATGGTAGAGTGAGTGTGGTCCGGATCAGCCTCGACAAGGTACAGGTCGGCGAAATCACCCTGCATCAGGTCGATGCGGTCGTTCATCCGTCCGAGATGCCTTTGGTTCTCCTCGGAATGAGTTTCCTCAATCGCCTGGAAATGACCCGCGACGGGGATACCATGACGCTGAAGCGGCGTTTTTAGCAAGAAGGAGTGGGCCATGCCCAGGAAAGACCAGGAAATTGCGCTGTTGCGCCGAGAAGTCGAATTGCTCATGGGTGAGCGCCAGCTGCTCCTCCAGGTTGCTGGGGCGGCAACGGCGCTCATTGCGACCCTCGACAGCAAGCGCTTGCCCGTAGGCGCCATCGAGGCCGCCGATGTCGTTGCCACGTCGATCAACCGGCTGAGCGAGGAAACATTGCAGGACGCGCTGGCCTCCGTTCATGCCGAAATCGAGGGGGATGCCGCCCCGGCATGAGCGTGGATCTCGATCGACTGCAGGCCTGCCTTCTCGTCGAGCCTGCCCATGGCGAATTTGTCGATGAGGAAGGTGCAGAGGGGCTGACCCTGACCCGGGCCGCGGTGCTCTTTCCCATCGTCCTGCGGGAAGGCGGCCAAACGGTCTTATTGACCCAGCGCACCGCCCATCTGCGGGACCATGGTGGTCAGATCAGCTTCCCCGGGGGGCGGATGGAAGCGGGGGATGCAGGGCCGGTCGATACGGCACTGCGGGAAACGGTAGAGGAAATCGGACTTCCCGTGTCCCAGGTCAGGGTCATCGGGTTCCTGCCCGAATACAGGACCGGGACCGGTTTCCGGGTGACACCCGTGGTTGGACTGGTCACGCCGCCCTTTCCCATAGAACCCGACCCATTCGAGGTGGCCGAGGTGTTCGAGGTTCCGCTCGCCTTTCTACTCGATCCCGCCAACCATCGGCAACACTCGCTCCATTATCGGGGGGCGCTGCGCCACTATTTTGCGATGCCCTACGGCGAGTATTTCATCTGGGGAGCCACCGCGGGGATGATCCGCTCCTTGGCCGATCGCTTGGGCATGCTGGAGGAACGGGGATGAGACACACGGGGGCGCGAGCCTAGCTCCGGTTCAAAGCGATGTGGTATCGTCGAATCCTGTCCACTCCGGCCTCTCGATAGGCCCCTCAGCGCTTCACCATGAGTCTGCTTTCGCTCATCGCCGTTTTTCTGATCGAGCAACTGAGGCCGCTTTCCTATCGGAAGGTGGTCGCCGATCCGCTGGGAAGATTGGCCGACTGGGTGGAATTGCGCTGTAACGCAGGTCAGTACCGCGACGGCGTCTTTGCCTGGTTGATTGTGATCGTCCCCGCAGTCCTGGGTACCGGAATTCTCTACGCCGTCAGCTGGTCGATCAATCCCTTGGCGGCCTTGGCTTGCAATGTGGGGGTCCTCTATCTGACCATGGGGTTCCGCCAGTTCAGTCACCATTACACCGAAATCCAACTCGCCCTCAGATTGGGCGACCTGGACCGTGCCCGTCAGCTGTTGGCCGAGTGGCAGGGGCGTTCGGCCGAGTCCCTGGGCTCTGGAGACGTTGCCCGTCTCGCCATCGAGGAAGCGCTGGCGGCAGCCCACCGGCACGTGTTCGCAGTCCTCCTTTGGTACGTCTTGCTGCCTGGCCCCTGTGGGGCAGTCCTTTACCGGGTGTCCGCGGTGCTGGCCGAGCGCTGGCGGCAGGTTCCGGAAGGGCGAGACGACGATTTCTTCAAGTTTTCCGGCCAAGTTTTCGGTATCATCGACTGGTTGCCGTTGCGGTGTACGGCAGCGGCTTTCGCCGTCGTCGGCGATTTCGAGGATGCGGTGTATTGCTGGCGCAATCAGGCCGGCGAGTGGCAGGATCGCGAACTCGGCATTGTCCTGGCCAGTGGTGCCGGCGCACTGGGAGTTCAGCTCGGGCGGCCGGTGGTCGAAGGTGGTGAATTGAACGACCGTTCGGAACTCGGTGTCGGAGATCCGGCAGACGTCGATTTCATGCAAAGCGCGGTGGGACTCGTCTGGCGAGCCATCGTCCTTTGGGTTTTGTTGCTTTTTTTGTTGGGCCTCGCCACTTTGGTGGGCTAAGCGTTTTTTATCAGGAGAATCATAATGAGCAGAGATGTTGTCGTTCTGAGCGCCGTCCGTTCCGCCATCGGTGCCTTTGGCGGTTCCCTGGCCGATTTCGAAGCCAGCGAGCTCGCTGGGGTCGTGATGAAGGAATCGGTCGTCCGCTCCGGCGTCGATCCCCAACTGATCAACTATGTCACCGTCGGCAACTGCATGCCGACCGACGCCCGTTATCCCTATGTCTCCCGGGTCGCTTCGATCCAGGCCGGGCTGTCCATGGACTCCGTGGCCATGCAGGTTAGCCGTCTGTGCGCCTCCGGCCTGCAGGGCATTGTCACGACCGCCCAGAACATCCTCCTGGGCGACTGCGACTACGGTATCGGCGGTGGTGTGGAAGTCATGTCCAAGGCCGCCTACATGCTGCCGGCGCTGCGCTCCGGTGCCCGCATGGGCGACACCAAGGCGATCGATTCCATGGTCGCCGTGCTGACTGACCCCTTCGGTGTCGGCCACATGGGCGTCACGGCCGAGAATCTGGCGACCAAGCACGGAATCACCCGTGAGGAGCAGGATGCCTTCGCCGTCGAATCCCAGCGCCGCGCAGCGGCCGCCATCGATGCCGGCCACTTCAAATCCCAGATCTTCCCCATCGTCAAGCAGACCCGCAAGGGCGAAGTGGTCTTTGACACCGATGAACACGTCAAGCGTGGCACGACCATGGAAGCCCTGGCCAAGATGAAGCCGGCGTTCAAGAAGGACGGTGGTACGGTGACCGCGGGCAACGCGTCCGGCATCAACGATGGTGCCGCCTTCTTCGTCCTCGCCGATGGCGACACCGCAGCCAAGGCCGGCTACAAGCCCATGGCCCGCCTGGTTTCCTACGCCGTTGCCGGTGTTCCCAATGATGTCATGGGCGAAGGTCCGATCCCCGCTTCCCGCCTGGCGCTCAAGAAGGCTGGCCTGACGCTCGACCAGATGGACGTCATCGAGTCCAACGAAGCCTTCGCTTCCCAGGCCCTCACGGTGATGAAGGTGCTTGGCCTCGACCCGGCGAAGACCAACCCCAATGGCGGCGCCATCGCTCTCGGCCACCCGGTCGGTTGTTCCGGCGCCTTCATCGCCACCAAGGCCATCTATGAAATGAACCGCATCGGTGGCAAGTACTGTCTGGTCACCATGTGCATCGGCGGTGGCCAGGGCATCGCCACCATCTTCGAACGCGTCTGA